>DATIOT010000110.1:0-10488 GCA_035472875.1 Mycobacterium sp. | reverse complement strand
GCTCGCGGTCTCGCCCGACCAGTCCGCCATCGAGGTCGTTTACGGCGCACAGGTTCGCGGACGCGGCGCCGAGTCGGCCGCACCGCTGGGGGTTGCCGCCGCTTCCTCAGCGTTCCAGCAGGGGCACCTGGTCGACGGGCTGATCAGCGCGATCCGCGTGCTCAGCGCTGGGATTTCCCCGGCCTGACCGGGGCCCCAAGCTGCTAGCCGGCGGAACCGTCGAACTGGCGGGCCTTCAGCGACCGCTTGATCCCCGCCTGCCCCTCCAGCACCAGCCGGCGCAACGCCGGCGGCACCTCGGACTCCGGGGCGGTCAGGAACTGGTCGGCGGCGGCAACACCGTCCTCGCTGATATCCCAGTGCGGATAGAGCCCGATCACCACCGTTTGGGCGACCTCGCTGGACCGTCGCGCCCAGACTCCGGGGATGGCGTCGAAGTAGCGCTTGGTGAAGGGCTTCAGCAGCTCAGCCTGCCCCGGCGGCGCGATGCCCGCGATGATCGACCGCCCGACGATGTTGGGCAGCGTGTCGTCCTCGACCGCGTTGGTCCACGCCTCCTCTTTGACCAGCAGTTGAGGCCGTGCCGCTGCCGCCTGCGCGCCGTGGCGCTTGCCCGCCGAGGTGGGGTCACGCTGTACTTCGGCGTCGATGAACGGTGTCGCCGGCCCGTCGGCGTCGATATCGCCGGCGGTGGCCAGGGCGGTCACGATGCGCCAGCGCAGGTCGGTGTCGACCGCCAGGTCCGCCAACCCCAATTCGGAAGGGACGTGATCGAGCAGGTCGGCCAGCGTCACGACATGCCGGGTGGACAGCACCGACGAGCACAGTGCGTTGACGAAAGCGAGCTGGTGATCCGACCCGGGCTGCGCGCCACGCGCCAATTCCAGCAGCCGGTCGGCGAACTGCGGCCAGCCATGCTCGCGGGCCCAGCCCGGCTCGGCGTACGAGCCCAGTGCCGTCTGCGCCTGCAGCAGCAGCCGCTGTAACACTGCGACCTCGGTTTCGGCGTGCACGCCGCCGGAGACCAGTGCCACGAAATCACGGGCGCGCAGTTCGGCCTCGCGGGTCATCTCCCACGCCGCCGACCACACCAGCGTGCGCGGCAGCGGCTCGGTGATGTCGGCGATCCGCTCCAGCGCGGTCTGCAGCGACTGCGCGTCCAGCCGCAGCGAGCAGTAGGTCAGGTCGTCGTCGTTGACCAGAATCAGCTTGCCGCGCGAAACACCAACCAGCGCAGGGACTTCCGTCTCTGGACCGTCGACGTCGAGTTCCTCCCGGTGCACCCGCACCAGGTTGCCGGCCCCGTCATCGTCGTAGACTCCGATCGCCAGCCGGTGCACCCGGGTCTCACCCGCGCCAGGCGCGGCGCCGCTCTGTGTCACGACGAACCGAGTGAACTTGCCCTCGGCGTCCACGTCGAAATCCGAACGCAGCGTGTTCAGCCCGGTGGTTTTCAGCCACTGCTGACCCCAGTTCGACAAGTCGCGGCCGGATGCTTTCTCCAGCGCGGCCAGCAGATCGTCGAATGTGGCGTTGCCGAATGCATGGGTGCGGAAGTAATCGCGCAGCCCGGCCAGGAAGTGCTCCAGTCCGACGTAGGCAACAAGCTGCTTGAGTACGGAAGCACCTTTGGCGTAGGTGATGCCGTCGAAGTTCACCTCGACGGCGGCCAGGTCCGGGATCTCGGCGGCGATCGGGTGCGTCGAGGGCAATTGGTCCTGGCGGTACGCCCACGATTTCTCGGCAGTTGCGAATGTCGTCCATGCCTCGGTGAATTCGGTGGCCTCGCTTTGGCACAGCACCGACGCGAATGTCGCGAACGACTCGTTCAGCCACAGGTCATCCCACCAGGTCATGGTGACCAGGTCGCCGAACCACATGTGTGCCATCTCATGCAGCACCGTCTCGGAGCGCCGCTCGTAAGATGCCCGGGTGACCTTGCTGCGGAAAACATAGTCCTCGAGGAATGTCACCGCGCCGGCGTTTTCCATTGCGCCGGCATTGAACTCGGGGACGAACAGCTGGTCGTATTTGCCGAACGCATACGGAAGGCCAAAGTTCTTGTGGTAGAAGCCAAATCCCTGCTTGGTCTGAGTGAACAATCGCTCGGCGTCCATGTGTTGCGCCAGCGAGGACCGGCAATAGAGGCCCAATGGGATTTCGCCGTGTTCGTCGGTGTAAGCGTCTTTCCACTCGGCATACGGGCCGGCGATTAGGGCCACCAGATAGGTGCTCATCCGCGGAGTGGTGGCGAAGGTATGTACGCCGTTCTCGACGCCGGCCGTCGCCCCGTTGGAGATCACCTTCCAGTGCTTGGGCGCGATGACCCGCAGGTCGAACGTCGCCTTGAGGTCGGGTTGGTCGAAGCAGGCGAACATGCGCTTGGCGTCTGCGGTTTCGAATTGCGAGTACAGGTACGTCTCGTCGTCGACTGGGTCGACGAAGCGATGCAGTCCCTCGCCGGTGTTCGAGTAGCGGCAGTCGGCGTCGACGACGAGGACGTTTCGGTCGGCCAATCCGCGCAGTGGGATGCCGGTCGATTCGTCGTATCCGGAGACGTCCAACTCGCGCCCGTTGAGGGTGGCGCTGCGGATGCTGTCGGCGGCGATGTCGATGACCGTGTCGGCGCCGGCGAGCGCGTCAAACACCACGGTGGTGGTGGACCGGAAAGTTCGTTCGCCGGGGGCGCCTCGACCATCTGAGCCATCGGTGAGATCGAGGCTGATCTGGTAGCTGTGGACGGTGATCAGGGCGGCGCGTTCGACAGCCTGGTCCCGGGTGAGGTTAGGAAGGGCCACGCGTCCAACTTAAAGCGTGGCGGGCCGGCGCCCCAGAGCGGGAACAGGCGCGCGGCGACTACGGTTGTTTTGGACGGTGTTGTGACCGTCGACGAGAGGACTGCGTAATGCCCGAGAAGGCCCCCGTGAAAAACCAAGCCGATTTCTGGTTCGATCCGCTGTGCCCGTGGTGCTGGATCACGTCGCGCTGGATCCTCGAAGTGGAGAAGGTTCGCGACATCGAGGTGAACTTCCACGTCATGAGCCTTGCGATACTCAACGAAAACCGCGAAGACCTGCCCGAGCAATATCGCGAGAACATGAAGAGGGCGTGGGGGCCGGTGCGGGTGGCGATAGCCGCCGAGCAGGCCCATGGTGCCGGCGTGCTGGACCCGCTCTACACCGCGATGGGCACCCGGATTCACAACGAGGACAACAAAGACCTCGACGAGGTCATCAAGCTGTCGCTTGCCGACGCAGGTCTTCCCGCAGAGCTTGGCGCGGCCGCGGAAAGCGACGCCTACGACGACGCGCTGCGTAAGAGTCACCACGCCGGGATGGATGCCGTCGGTGACGATGTCGGCACGCCGACCATCCACGTCAACGGTGTGGCGTTCTTCGGCCCGGTGCTCTCGAAGATCCCGCGTGGTGAGGAGGCCGGCAAGCTCTGGGACGCCTCGGTGACCTTCGCGGCCTACCCGCACTTTTTCGAGCTCAAGCGGACCCGCACCGAGCGGCCCGAATTCGACTGACCGCGTTGCGTCGCTGAGTTCTGCCGGGTAAGGATTGCGGGCATGCGCGTCTACCTGGGGTCCGACCACGCCGGATTCGAGCTCAAGCAGCAGATCATCGAGCACCTCAAGAAATCGGGACATGAGCCGATCGATTGCGGTGCCTTCAGCTACGACGCCGACGACGACTACCCGGCTTTTTGCATCGCCGCCGCAACACGCACGGTGGCCGACCCCGACAGCCTGGGCATCGTGCTGGGGGGATCGGGCAACGGTGAGCAGATCGCCGCCAACAAGGTCCCCGGGGCCCGCTGCGCGCTCGCATGGAGCGTCGAGACGGCGACGCTGGCCCGTGAACACAACAACGCGCAGTTGATCGGTATCGGCGGCCGCATGCACACCGTTGCCGAAGCGCTGGCCATCGTGGACGCCTTCGTGACTACCCCATGGTCGAAAGCTGAACGCCACCAACGGCGTATCGACATTCTCACCGAGTACGAACGCACTCATCAGGCCCCGCCGGTGCCCGGCGCTCAGGCCTGAGGGACTCTCGTGCCCGAAGGGCATACCCTGCACCGGCTGGCCCGGCTGCATCAGCGCCGATTCGGCGGCGCACCGGTCGCGGTGTCCAGCCCGCAGGGCCGATTCGCTGGTTCGGCGGCCGTGGTGGACGGCCGGGTGCTGCGGCGTGCCACCGCCTGGGGCAAGCATCTTTTTCACCACTATGCCGACGGCCCGATCGTGCACGTGCATCTCGGTCTCTACGGCACCTTCACCGAATGGCAACGCCCCAGCGGGGAATTCCTTCCGGAACCGGTCGGACAGGTGCGGATGCGGATGGTCGGCGCCGATTACGGAACCGACCTGCGTGGCCCCACGGTCTGTGAGGTGCTGGACGAGGGCCAGGTCGGCGACGTCGTGGCGAAGCTCGGTCCCGACCCCTTGCGCAACGACGCCGACCCGTCGTGGGCGTGGACGCGAATAATGAAGTCGCGCAGGCCTATTGGTGCGTTATTGATGGATCAGACCGTCATCGCCGGTGTGGGCAACGTTTACCGCAACGAGTTGTTGTTCCGCCACCGCATCGACCCGTTCCGGCCCGGTCGGGGGATCAGCGAGGCGGAGTTCGACGCGGCTTGGACCGATCTGGTGGCGCTGATGAAGATCGGCTTGCGCCGCGGCAAGATCATCGTGGTGCGGCCCGAACACGACCACGGTCCGCCGTCATATCTGCCCGGGCGGCCAAGGACGTATGTGTACCGGCGCGCCGGCGAGCCTTGCCGGGTGAGCGGGGGACCGATCCGCACGGCAGTTCTGGAGGGCCGAAACGTGTTCTGGTGCCCGACCTGTCAAACCTGACCGAGCACACCCGGTTACCCCAAAACTGCAGGTCGTTGGCAGAACGCTCAAATTGGCAGGAAATTGCCAGGAAGAAACGCTGGCGTCTACAGTTTCCGACACGGCTTCGTCGGGTAATAACTGCGCTCGTGAAAACTATTCCGCGTTTAGCCGCAACGATTTTCGCTGGAGCCGCTGGCTTGGGTCTGATGGGTGTGGGCGTCAGCGCCGAAGCTCAAGCACAACCCGGCCCCTTCCCGCAATGGTGCCCGGGTGAATTTTGGGACCCGGGCTGGGGCAATAACTGGGACTGGAACAACTGCCATGACTGGCGCGGTGGGCCGGGGCCGGGCGGTTGGGACCGCGACCACCCGGGCGGCCCCGGATGGGACCGCGACCACCCAGGACCTGGCGGACCTTGGCAGCCGAACCCCTGGCAAAGGTAATCCCAGCGCTGTTCGATGAACTCGGGGTGCGAGCCGCCTTTTGTGTGGTTCGCACCCTGGGTCAGTCCGGGTGCACTCCCAGCGTCGCGTAGACCTCATTGCTGAGGGCGACGCTACGTGGGTCCGCATTGGCCTTGGTGGCGTCGAACCGGTTCATCACATACGCGTAGCCGATCCGGTGCTCCAGGTCGACGAAGCCGAATGAGCCGCCCAGGCCGCCATGACCGAAGATTCGCCGGTTTGGTCCGTTGACGCCGCGTTGGTTGAGCATGTAGCCCAGACCCCAGCCGTGGTCGGCGACCCTGGGGCCGAGCACCAGATCGGTCTCGTAGCCGCCCTGGCACTCCCGGACGAGTTCCATTTGCTCGCGGCTGAGGAGTTTCTCCTGAGCCAGCGCGTTGTAGAAGGTCGCCAATCCCAGCGCGGACACCTGCCCGTTGGTTCCGGGGAACTCGAGCTGGCGCCACAGCTGCAGGTCATTAGAGCCGAGTTCGTCGTCGGGGGCGAATCCCATCGATACCGACAGTGCGGCCTTGGGATGCTCGGCCAGGGTCGTGGGATAGCCCGGAGCGCTGACGTCGGCCAGCAGCCGTCGGATGTGCGGGTTGCTGACCCGCTCGGCGCAGCGGCGTTGCTCGGCGGGGGACAAGCCGATGTGGACGTCGGCTCCGAGTGGTTCGGCGATCTCGGTGCGCAGGTACTGACCGACCGTGCGACCGGTCACCCGGCGGAACACCTCGCCGAGGATGAAGCCGAACGTGGTCATGTGATAGCCCTGAGCGGTGCCCGGCCCCCACCACGGTTCCGCGGCGGCCAGTTGCTCGCAGACAAAGTCCCAGTCGGCGACCTTTTCCCAGCTCATCCGGGTGCGCGGTCCGATCAGGCCGGATCGGTGGCTCATCACCATGGCCAACGTGATGGCCTCCTTGCCCGCCTGCCCGAACTCGGGCCAATAGCGGGCCACTGGGACCTGCAGATCCAACTCGCCGCGGTCGGCGAGCTGATGCACGCAGGCCGACGTCAGCCCCTTGGTGCCGGACAGCACGGTGGTCAGGGTGTTTTGTTGCCAGGGCCGGGTACCGGCAGCGTCAGCGGAGCCGCCCCACAGGTTGACCACAAGGTCTCCGTCTACCCACACCGCAACGGCTGCGCCAACTTCGTTGCGCAGCGCAAAGTTGCGCTCGAACGCGTCGCGTACTCCGACGAAGTCCGACGCGCATGAGCCATGAATATCGACGTCGCTCATGGCGCCTTTCTGTCGAGCAAGTACCAGCCCGAGCGGGCGACGGGAATCGAACCCGCGTCGCTAGTTTGGAAGACTAGGGCTCTACCATTGAGCTACGCCCGCATGTATTAGTCGAGCGAGACTGTATCTGGCGACGAACTTCAAATCTAATCGAAGCAGGTTTGTGATCGCTCCGTGAGGTCTGTGAGGTCTCCGCGAAGCCGGTGCCGTCGGGCCGTAGGATCGCGAGGTCAGCACGGGGTGTAGCGCAGCTTGGTAGCGCATCCGCTTTGGGAGCGGAAGGCCGCAGGTTCAAATCCTGTCACCCCGACAGCCCTGCGCCCATCCACGGCCACCGACCGCCAGTATTGACCACCGAGGAGCACACCCGTGAAGAGCAGCGTCGAGCAGTTGAGCCCCACCCGGGTGCGCATCAACGTGGAGGTGCCTTTCACCGAGCTCGAGCCCGATTTCCAGCGGGCGTATAAAGAGCTGGCCAAACAGGTACGGCTGCCCGGCTTCCGGCCCGGGAAGGCGCCGGCGAAGTTGTTGGAGGCCCGTTTCGGCCGGGAGGCGATGCTTGACCAAGTCGTCAGCGAGGCGCTGCCGTCCCGGTATGGGCAGGCGGTCGCGGAGTCGGAAGTCCAACCGATCGGCCAGCCCGACATCGAGGTGACCAAGAAGGAATACGGGCAGGAGCTGGCATTCACCGCTGAGGTCGACGTCCGCCCCAAGATCACCCTTCCTGACCTGAGCGCGCTGACGGTCTCGGTGGATCCGGTCGTGGTCAGCGACGACGACGTCGACGCCGAACTGCAGTCGTTGCGTGCCCGGTTCGGCACCCTGACGGGGGTGGATCGGCCGGTGGCCAACGGTGACTTCGTTTCGATCGACTTGTCGGCCACCGTCGACGGCGTGGACGTGCCGAACGCCGCCGCGCAAGGGCTGTCCCACGAGGTCGGCTCCGGCCGGCTCATTGCGGGGCTCGACGATGCGCTCATCGGGTTGTCCGTCGATGAGTCGCGCGAGTTCACCGCGAAGTTGGCGACCGGCGAACATGCTGGGCAGGAGGCGGAGGTCACTGTCACCGTCAGGTCGATCAAGGAACGCGAACTGCCGGAACCCGACGATGAGTTCGCCCAATTGGCCAGCGAGTTCGACACCATTGACGAGCTGCGGTCCAACCTCCGCGACCAGGTGAGCCAGGTCAAGCGCGCCCAGCAGGCGGAGCAGATTCGCGACGCCACGCTGGATGCTCTGGTCGAGCAGGTCGACGTGCCGCTGCCGGAGGGGATCGTGCAGGCGCAGTTCGACAGCGCCATGCACGGCGCGCTCAGCGGTCTCAACCACGACGAAGCGAAGTTGGAAGAGGTGCTCGCCGGACAAGGCAAGTCGCGCGAGCAGTTCGAGGCCGAGACGCGCACCGCAGCAGAGAAGGAGATTCAGCGGCAGCTGCTGGTGGATGCGCTGGCCGACGATTTGCAGGTCCAGGTCGGTCAGGACGACCTGACCGAACGACTGGTGGCGACATCCCGGCAATACGGCATCGAGCCGCAGCAGCTGTTTGCCTATCTCCAGGAGAACAACCAGCTGCCGGCCATGTTCGCCGATGTGCGGCGCGGGCTGGCCATCGCCGCGGTGGTCGAGAAGGCGATGGTCACCGATACCGAGGGCAACACGGTCGACACCAGTGAGTTCTTCGGCAAGCGCGGCCAGGCCGAGGAGGCCGCCGAGGCAGACGGGGAAGCCGACGAGGCCGATGAGGGCAGTGCGGTCGAGGTGCAGCAGGCCTCCGACGACGCCGCGAAATGACCTGGGTCATGACGCTGTGAGCGAACGCGCCGGTTTCAGGGGTGCGTGGCCGTCACACAGTGGGCTCGGTTGGTTAGTGTCGGTGCATACGGATTTCGAGAAAGCAGGTAACCCAGTCGTGACTGACATGCGTTCGAACTCGCAGGGTCTCAACCTCACGGACTCGGTCTATGAGCGCTTGCTCTCCGAGCGCATCATCTTCCTGGGTTCAGAGGTGAGCGACGAAATCGCCAATCGGCTGTGCGCACAGATTCTGCTGCTCGCGGCCGAAGACTCCACCAAGGACATTTCGATATACATCAATTCACCCGGCGGATCGATCAGCGCCGGGATGGCAATCTACGACACCATGGTCCTGGCGCCGTGCGACATCGCCACCTACGCGATGGGCATGGCCGCCTCGATGGGGGAGTTCCTCTTGGCGGCGGGCACCAAGGGGAAGCGCTATGCGTTGCCGCACGCCCGCATCCTGATGCACCAGCCGCTGGGCGGGGTGACCGGTAGCGCGGCCGACATCGCCATCCAGGCCGAGCAGTTCGCCGTCATCAAGAAGGAGATGTTCCGGCTCAACGCCGAATTCACCGGCCAGCCGATCGAACGCATCGAGGCGGATTCCGACCGCGACCGTTGGTTCACCGCCCAGGAAGCCCTGGAATACGGCTTCGTCGACCACATCATCACGCGTGCCGCCCACATCAGCAATGGAGAAGCCCAATGAATCCCCAGATCCAACCCCAGGCGCGGTACATCCTGCCGTCGTTTATCGAGCACTCCAGCTTCGGCGTCAAGGAATCCAACCCCTACAACAAGCTGTTCGAGGAACGCATCATCTTCCTCGGCGTCCAGGTCGACGACGCTTCGGCGAACGACATAATGGCGCAGCTACTGGTGCTGGAGTCACTGGATCCCGACCGCGACATCACCATGTACATCAACTCGCCGGGTGGCGGGTTCACCTCGCTGATGGCGATCTACGACACCATGCAGTATGTGCGCGCCGACATCCAGACGGTGTGTCTGGGTCAGGCCGCTTCGGCGGCGGCGGTGCTGCTAGCGGCCGGAACGCCGGGTAAGCGGATGGCGCTGCCCAACGCGCGTGTGCTGATTCACCAGCCGTCGCTGTCCGGCGTGATCCAGGGTCAGTTCTCCGATCTGGAGATCCAGGCCGCCGAGATCGAGCGGATGCGCACGCTGATGGAAACCACGCTGGCCCATCACACCGGCAAGGACGCCGCGGTGATCCGAAAGGACACCGACCGGGACAAGATCCTGACCGCAGAAGAGGCCAAGGACTACGGGATCATCGACACCGTTCTGGAGTACCGAAAGCTTTCCGCGCAGACCGCTTGAGGTTTCGACGCGCGGACTCAGGTCACGGCCTTCGCCAGTTCGGCGATGTCGGCTGGCCGAACCCGGCAGCACCCGCCGACGATGCGAGCCCCGGCCGCTACCCACTGGCGGGCAGGCTGCCCGGAAAATTCAGAAAACCGCGATGGACCGATCCAGGCGCGGCGCTGGTTGTCCCAATGCTCACCGCTGTTCGGGTAGACGATGATCGGCTTGCCGATATCGGCGACGGCGATAGCGGGCAGCACGTCGTCGGGCGCACAGCAATTGACTCCGACCGCGACGATCTCGTCGACCCCGGCGGCCACCGCGAACGCGTCGGCGAGTGGTTGGCCGGCGCGGGTCCGGGTTCCGTCGATGGTGTAACTGAGCCAGGCCGGTACGCCGACCGAGCGCACCAGATTGACCAGAGCTTCGGCCTCGTCGACGTCGGGCACGGTTTCCAGGGCGAGCACGTCCGCGCCGGCGGCGGCCAGTACCTCCAGTCGGGGCCGATGCCACCGCGTCAAAGCCGCGACGGACAGGCCATAGCGTCCGCGATATTCGGACCCGTCGGCCAGCGCCGCGCCGTACGGTCCGACCGAGGCGGCGACGCACAGGTCACCAGCGCCGGCCTCAGCACGGGCGGTCTTGGCGAGTTCGACGCTGCGGCGCAACAGCGCGATGGCCCCGTCTCGGGCGATCCCACGGGCCGCAAAGCCTGCGAACGATGCCTGGTAGCTGGCGGTCGTCGCGATGGTGGCACCGGCGCGAAAGTACGCGGCGTGCACCGCGACGATCTGCTGCGGGTCGTCGGCCAACAACCGCGCCGA
>DATIOT010000109.1:0-3260 GCA_035472875.1 Mycobacterium sp. | reverse complement strand
GCGTTTGTGCACGTGCGCACCGCTACCCTAGCCTGAACACCGGTCAACTCAGGCTGCGATGCGGCTGTGGCAGACCTTCAAAAAGCAAAGATTCAGGGGAGTACTTGGTGACTCAGGCGGCTACTGGACCGAATAACGATGTCGGCCCGGAGAGCGCGAACGACGCGGACATTCTGGCGGTGGCCCGGCGGCAGGTGCTGGAACGTGCTGAGGGGCTGAGCTCCGAACAGGTGCTGCAGGTGCTGCAGCTACCCGACGACCAGCTCGACGAGCTGCTGGCGCTGGCCCACGAGGTGCGGATGCGCTGGTGTGGCCCCGAGGTCGAGGTCGAGGGCATCATCAGCCTGAAGACCGGCGGCTGCCCGGAGGATTGCCACTTCTGCTCCCAGTCGGGACTCTTCGCTTCGCCGGTGCGCAGTGCCCGGCTGGACATCCCCAGCTTGGTCGAGGCGGCCAAACAGACCGCTAAGTCGGGTGCCACCGAGTTCTGCATCGTGGCCGCGGTACGCGGACCCGACGAGCGGCTGATGGCCCAGGTCGCGGCCGGAATCGAGGCGATTCGCAACGAAGTCGAGATCAACATCGCCTGCTCGCTGGGAATGCTGACGGCCGAGCAGGTGCAGCAGCTCTCGGCGATGGGCGTGCATCGCTACAACCACAACCTCGAGACCGCGCGCTCGTTTTTCACCAACGTTGTCACCACCCACACCTGGGAAGAGCGCTGGCAGACGTTGTCGATGGTGCGCGACGCCGGCATGGAGGTGTGCTGCGGCGGCATCCTTGGCATGGGAGAGACGCTGGAGCAGCGCGCGGAATTCGCCGCTGAGCTCGCTGAACTCGGTCCCGATGAGGTGCCGTTGAACTTCCTCAACCCACGGCCCGGCACCCCGTTCGGCGACTTGGAAGTGATGCCGGCCAGCGAAGCGTTGAAGTCGGTGGCCGCGTTCCGGCTGGCGCTGCCACGCACCATGTTGCGCTTCGCCGGTGGCCGCGAGATCACCCTGGGCGACCTCGGCGCCAAGCAGGGCATTCTGGGCGGCATCAACGCCGTGATCGTCGGGAACTACCTGACCACACTCGGGCGCCCGGCCGAAGCCGATCTGGAACTGCTCGACGATCTGCAGATGCCCATTAAGGCGCTCAACGCCAGCTTGTAGCGGCTAGGGTTAGAAACTTGTGGTGCGGGATCTAGGCGCTCCGGTCGCCGCGGGCGTCTACAACGTCTACACCGGAGAATTGGGGGGCACGGCGGTGCCGACGGCGGCCCAGCTGGGCCTTGAGCCTCCTCGGTTCTGTGCAAAATGTGGACGCCGAATGGTCGTACAGGTTCGCCCCGACGGTTGGCGGGCGCAATGCTCGCGGCATGGAGAGGTGGACTCGGCCGACATGGAGACACAGCGGTGAGCGAACTTTCCGGGCGGGAGCTTGCTAGCGCCCCCCGGACCTCACGGGCACGCGCGATCGTCATCGCGGCAGTGGGATTGTCGGCGACCGGCGTGTTGATCGGCGGCCTGTGGGCCTGGATTGCCCCGCCGATCCATGTGGTGGTGGCGATCACTCGCGCGGGTGAGCGGGTGCACGACTACCTGGGCACCGAATCCGAGCATTTCTTCGACGCGCCATGCCTGATGTTGGGTCTCTTGACAGTGGTGGCGGTGGTGGCGCCGGTACTGGCGTGGCAATGGCGCGAGCACCGCGGTCCGGGAATGGTCGTCGGGCTGTCGATCGGTTTGGTGATCGCCGCCGTGGCCGCTTCAGCGGTCGGAGCGCTGTTGGTCCGGCTGCGCTACGGCGCGTTGAACTTCGACGCAGTCCCGCTATCGGGAAAACCATCGGTGGCTTACGTTGTCCAGGCGCCGCCGGTGTTCTTCGCGCACGGGCCGCTGCAGGTGGCGGCTTCGCTGTTGTGGCCCGTGGCCACCGCCGCGCTGGTTTATGCGGTGCTTGCAGCCGGGAATGCGCGCGACGACCTGGGAGGCCTTCCGGTAGCCGATCAGCCGTCGCAGGCGCAGCCGATGGAGCCGGAAGCTTCCGTCTCATAGCGGTCGGCGGTGTATCTTTCGGCCGGTGATGACCTTGGCCGCGATCACGGCCAGCCGCGCCATGCCGGCGTAGGTCATCGGATTGAACGCCGTCGGCCACACGGTCCTGACGAGATGGTCGGTCAGCTGTCGGCGGTTGAACCGGTCGGTCAGCCAGCGGAGCGCCATCGGAGCAGACAGCGGATGCAGGAACATGTGTTCGTTGAACGCGTCCCGGTGGTAGGTGACGTCGGCGCCGCCGGCTGAATAGGCGTCGGCCAGCGCGTCGATGTCGTGGACGTCGATGAGGTAGTCGTACACGGCCTGCACTATCAACACGGGCGGTGTCGGCACCGCGGCGCCCAGTTTGATGGTTTCGAAGACGTGCGAGACCTCCGGTGTGGACAAAATGTCCTCGAGCGGTTCGTCGAGATAGTCGCCCATGTCCTTGCCGGCCATCCGGACGATCGCACCCACGGTGGTCATCTTCTCGATCGACTCGAGCAGCGCGCGTCCCTCGTCGTTGGTGTGCTCTTTGATCACCCGGTCCAAGTCGGGGTAGACGTGCGCGAGCGCGGCCACCACCAACGCGGGTAGACCGGCGAAAAAGCTGCCGTTGAGCCGACGGAAGGTGTGGCCCAAGTCGCCGACCGGCGATCCCAGCACCGCCCCGACGATGTCCAGTTCAGGGGCGTATTCGCCAGACATCTCGGCCGCCCACGCACTGGCCAGGCCGCCGCCGGAGTAGCCCCACAACCCGATCGCCGCCGACGGCGACAGTCTGATCCGTTCCGAGCTCAGGGCCGCCCGGATACCGTCTAGCACCCGGTAGCCGGGTTCGTATGGCGTGCCCCACAGCCCCTGCAGGCCTTCGTGGTCGGGCACCGAGACGGCCCAGCCTTCGGCGATGGCGGCCGCGATCAGCAGCAGCTCGAACTGGCTCACCGATCCGAGGGCCTTCGCCCTTCTGCGCAGCGCATACGACGGAAAACAGCGAGACGAGACGGCGTCGATCGCGCACTGATACGACAGCAGTGGGCAAGTCTGCCCTTCAGCCAGCTCCGCCGGGACGATCACCGTGGTGACCGTCGCCTCGGGCTGGCCGTTGAGGTCCATCGTCCGGTACAGCAGCTGGGTGGCTTTGATGGGTTGCGGAATCAGACCCAAAAACGCCAGCTCGACTTCACGCGAGCGCAACACGGTGCCGGGCTCGGCGTGCTGAAACCCCGGCGGCGGCTG
>DATIOT010000108.1:0-12521 GCA_035472875.1 Mycobacterium sp. | reverse complement strand
CGTGCCCTCGAAGACCGTGACTCGTTCTGAGGCAATCATTTTGAGTGCTTTGGCGGCGTCGAACCTGTGCAGCAGCGCGAGGGTTACGCCGGTGTAGACGGTGGCGAGTAGACCGCACGTCAGGCCGAATCCCTCATACAGCGGCAGGCAGGTCAGCACTAGGTCATCCGGCCCGAGGTTCAGTAAGCTTCGCCCGGTGACTGCCTGATTCTGGGCGAGGTTTCCGTGGGTGAGCTCGGTGTTTTCGTGCCGACCGGATGTGCCGGAGGTCTGCAGGATGACCGCGGTGTCATTATCATCGCGTGGCACGGGCTGCGTACGACCGGCGAAGCCGGCAGTTAAAGGCCGAATTCCATGCCTGCCGATGGAAACAGGTTGCGTACCCGCTGTCCCGGCCGCCAGCATGTTTGCCACCGCATGTGGGTGGGTGAAGAACAGGATCCTCGCGCCCGTTATCGTCAGGCAAAACTCGACCGCACGGGCACTCAGCGATGGGCTCATCAGCACCACCACCCCGCCGGCCTGCAGCACACCGTAAAACACGACGGCGAGCTCGGGGCGATTAGGCAGCATGACGGCGACCCGGTCGTCGAGCCGCAAGCCGCCGTCGATGAGATAGTCGGCAAACCGCGCGACGTCGCTGGAGAGCACCGAAAAGCTCGTCGTCATGTCGCCGCAGCGCAGCGCCGCCGCACCTGGACGCATGTCCGCCGACGCGCTGAGAAATACGCTCAGATTGGTCATCGCGACTCCCAAACAGATCAACTCTTCAATGATGGGACTGGCGTGCTGGCTTGTTGATGGACTGAGCGACAATGCGGATCGCGCACCGGTGTTCCGGTGAACAACGTCGGGCCGGAGCGGGGACGCTGTCGTTGGCGACATCAGTTAGCACACCGGGTTGTCCTCAAGAACATCGACGTCGACGCCGGGCCGTTCAACGATCAATAGGGCGGCACCGACTACAGCGAAAGTGAGAAGACCGTGAATAACACTCTTGGGCAACAGCTCTCGAAATGGAAGCTGGCAGCGGGCGTGCTGACCGTGCTCCTGGGGGCCATCGTCTTGGCTTGGCCTGGCCCAACCATCCTCGTTGCCTCAACCCTGTTCGGCGTTTACCTACTGGTGACCGGGCTGGTTGAACTGTTTTTGGCGTTCACCCTGCCGTGGTCGGCTGCCACGCGCGTCATGCTGTTTATCAGCGGTGCGTTGTCGCTGGTTTTGGCAATTCTGTCGTTCCGCCACTTCGGTGATGCCTACGCGGTTCTGCTGCTGTCCCTCTGGATCGGAATCAGCTTTATTTTCCAGGGTATTTCGGGCGTAGCCGCTGGGATCAGCGAGCGGCATATGCCGGGACGCGGTTGGGACATCGTTCTCGGCATCCTCTCTATGATCGCCGGCGTTGTCGTGCTCATCTGGCCGTTCGATTCGATCGGCGTGCTAACCATCGTCACTGGTGCATGGCTGGTGATCAGTGGTTTGGTCAAGGTCGTGCAGTCATTTCAGATCCGCAGGGATGCCAAGGCCGCACGCCAGACCATCGACTCAGTGTCTCAGCGAATGGCCGCATAGCGCGGCGCCTTCGGAATTGCGCTCGATGGGCGCATCAGAACGGCTGGGGAGTTGGGATGCTGGCGTTCACCCTGGATCCCGGGCGATGGTGGATCGCTCGTCCTTTGGGCCGCAATCCGCTGCTTCGTGCTGCGGATCGGCTGGAAGCGCTACTAATCCTCGTCGTGATCGTCGGCTGGCTGCTGGTTGTTCCCATCACGGGTGCGGTCGGTACTGCGATTTATGACGGCCGGCATCGCCTGTACGCCGAGGAGGCGCTGACCAGGCACCGCGTCGTCGCTACGGTCATCGAGGTCACCGCCACAACGGCCGGCCGTTATCGCGCCTCCGCGTCCGTTCAGGCCGCATGGCCTGCGGCAGGGGGAGAGCGCACCGGCTTGTTCTCATTGGACACGGCGGTGAAATCCGGTGACCGCCTGAGTATTTGGGTCGACGCCGACGGAAATCACGTGCTTCCACCGCCGCCGACGACGCAGGCGGTGCCTGATGCGCTCGGCGGTGCAATATCAATCCTGTTGGCGGCCGTACTGGTAACCGCCGTGGTGCTGACCTTGATGCGATATTGTCTTGACCGCATGCGCGACACCCAATGGGAACGTGAACTCCGCGCCATAAAAGATTACGGCGGCCCGCGGAGGGGCAATCAAAAACAGTTCGCCGACTCCACCCACCCATTGCTCTGCGGCCGCTAGCACGCCGCGCGGGTCAGTCACGTTCGACCACGAAGCTCGCTGGGGAATTTAATCCGCCGCGATACCGAAAGTGACGTCCCAGACCCAAGCCTCGGATCTGTGGCTGCAATCTATTTCGCCACCGCTCAGGCCAGGACCTGCCACCACGGTGAAGGTTCCCCATGACGATCAATGGACCTACCTTCCGGACCATCGCGCCTCCGGTGCCGTGATTCGTCCACCGCGGATGAGAGCTAACGCCACGACCACACCGAAGACGAATCCACCGATATGAGCGAAGAACGCGATACCACTGCCACCGGAATTCGAGTGGAGCAGCCCGTAATTGCCAACGATGAACTGGTACAGAAACCAGCCGCCGAGGTACAACCACGCCGGGAGCCTGACCGGGAACCACCGCACCAGCAATTGCACGCGTGAGTTGGGATAGAGCACGAAAAAGGCACCCATCACAGCGGCTATCGCGCCGCTGGCTCCGAGGCTGGGTCCCGTGTTGGACGCCGTGCTGATCAGGGTCATATTGGTCTGGACCATGGTCGCGACGAATCCGGCTGCGAAGTAGAAGATCAGATAGCCGAGCCGACCGAACGCGTCCTCGACGTTCTTTCCGAAGACTGCCAGAAACCACATATTGCCCAGGATGTGACCCCAGCCGGCATGCAGGAATATGGCCGTGATCCAGCTGACACCCCAGGGTAGGGGTGTGCTGCACGCATTGTGAATGCTGCATGGATAAAACGATGCGTGGCTGATCGCCGCGTTTTGGTCCGGCAATTCGTAGAACACAAAGACCGCGAAGTTGGCGGCGATCAGCGCGACATTGACCAACGGGAACCGTTGGACCCGAACGCCATCGGATAACGGGATCATGAGCTGTCACCGCTCGGGCGAGCAGGTGGGGAAGCCTGCCGCTGTAGCTGCGTCGTGCAGCCGATCGGGGTAGCTGACGAAGCTCCCGGTCGAAAGTGCACGGTCGCGGTTGAAGGTCACCGTTTGATCCTCTGCAGCAACGCATCTGGCACATAACGTGCGCCGGTACGCCGCGAACACCTGCTAGCCGCCGCTATTCCGCCAGCGAGGTACGGCGACTGTAAATTCCTCGTCCGCGGCCGAGGATTCTATGTCGATGACGTTCGCGACAACCCCAACGGCCGTGCGGGGTCGGGGACTAACAGTTGAGGCCGCCAATACAACCGCCCTTAGTGGGTGAAGGTGCGCTGGACGAAGAGCTCGGCGTGGTCGTCGTCGTTGGGTCGCCTACCGGCTTAGCGCCGCCACCACCGCATCCGACCGCTAAAGCGAGCACAGCTGCACCACCGAACAGCGCGATAGTCGTCCTGGCTCCAAATTTCATCAAACGCTCCATTCTCATGTCGGGCCGATTTGTTCACACCCGAGTCCATTCTCATTGTTGGATCGTCGGGCGATGCTGTCATCGGATTCGGTGACAATCCAGCTGTCTCACTATTGTGGGCGCGCACAGTGCGCCAGTAAAGAAAGACATCTAGTGCTCAGCGCGATGTATATGGCCCGATCAGGGGCTGTCGCGGTGGAACTCATCGCGTCAGGTCCGAGCAAGGGCTCACCGGACAGCGATGATGGTTAAATTTTCATGAATACCCGTGAAATCAGCTTCATTGCGGGTAATGAGCGGGATGCCGAGCGCGACGGCGACCGCCGCAATGAGGAGATCGAATCGGCGCGGCTTCGGGTCTCGGCCAACGGCTCGAACCGTGGCGCACAGCGCCCCGTAGATTCGCGCAGCGCGTGTATCGAACGGAATCGGATCGAAGGTATTGGTGATCCAGTGATAGCGCTGCTCGCGGGTTGCGTTGAGGAGTGGATCGGCGGTGTGCAAGCCGTACGACAGCTCGGCAAGCGTGATGGTGCTGACAGCGGCCGTGGATGCGTGCGCGGCAACGGCACTAGCCGGGTAGTCGATTACGACGGAGGTATCGAGTAGCGCCCGCTCGTGGGGTCGGGTCATGTGGTGGCGCGCCACCTGTCGGCATCGCTATCGTCGACGGCGCTGTCGAGCTCTTCGAGCTCATGAGTGAACCGTGCGGTGTCCCAACTGGGAAGTTCGCTTGCGCCTGTGGCGATTTGCACTACCGGAACGAAGCGCGGGGGTCGATCGGGTCCGGATTCGTTGTGTGGTACGAGGTCCGCGACCGGGACACCGTTTCGGGTAACTGTAAAGCGCTCACCCTGTTGCACGCGGCGCATGATCGCACCGCTATCGTTTCGCAATTCCCGTTGGCTAACCGCTGTCGCCATGGCGCTAGCGTAGCACAAAGGTGCTACGCACTGTAGCGTCGATTATCAGTTGGTGCGTTACAGCGCTATGCGGGCCAGGGCTGAGTGGCATGCTCGTTACATGGCGGTCGTCCCCCAAACCGTCTACGCGCGAGACGGCGATACGCACCTCGCGTATCAGGTCGGCGCTGACCGCGGGTCAGATCTCCTGTTCGTCCCTACCGCTACGTTTCCGATCGACTTGCTGTGGGACGAGCCCACCGTCGCCCGCCACCTGCGTCGGCTGGCGTCGTTCAGCCGGCTGATCATGACCGACCTGCTCGGGATGGGAAGCTCGGATGCGGTGCCGATTCAGGACCGTCCTGCGATGCAGGCGTGGACGGACGGGCTCGTCGCGGTGCTCGACGCCGTTGGGAGTGAGTGTGCGTCAGTCTTTGCGATGTCGGAGTCGACCCTTCCCGCCATGCTCTTGGCGGCAACCCATCCCCAGCGTGTGCGCTCGCTGGTGCTCTGGAGCCCGTACGCGCGCTATCTCCGAGCCGACGACTACCCGTGCGGGATGCCCGAGCCGACCTTCACACAGTATGTCGACGCTTTCGGCGACACCGTCGGGACCGGTGCCGTCGTGGATGAATTGGCCCCGAGTTGGGCCGGCGATGCCGGGAAGCGGCGATGGTGGGCTCGCGGCGAGCGCCTGGCCGGCGGCCCCGGGTACTTCAAGGCCATCTTTGACCTCTACCTGCGCACCGACGTCCGGCCCGCGCTGGACAGCATCCAGGCGCCGACGCTGTTGCTACACCGCAGCGGTGATCGCCATGTGACCCGCGGCCACGCCCGTTATCTCGCCGATCGCATCCCGAACGCGCGATTGGTGGAGTTCGACGGGGACGACAACGTGTGGTTCGCCGGCGACTCCGACCGAGTGATCGACGAGATTGAATCTTTCGTCACCGGTTCACGCGCCGCACGGCCGACGAACCGCGTGCTGTCGACCGTGTTGTTCACCGACATAGTCGGATCGACCGAACACGCCGAGGCTCTCGGCGACGAGGCCTGGACAGCCGCCCTCGACGTGCACAACGAGGTCGTGGCGAGACATGTGGGCAGCGCGCGGGGCGACGTCATCAAGTTCACCGGCGACGGCGCGCTCGCGACCTTCGACGGGCCGGCGCGTGCGATCACCTGCGCGTGTGCGATCCGAGACGCGGTGCAAGACCTCGGACTCGACATCCGCGCTGGCCTGCACACCGGCGAGGTGGAGATGATCGACCGCGATGTGCACGGAATCGCGGTCCACATTGCTGCGCGCATCATGGCGCTCGCGGGGCCCGGAGAGGTACTCGTGTCGGGCGCGATCCCACCGCTGGTCCTCGGATCGAGGATCGCATTCGACGACCGTGGTAACCATGAACTCAAGGGTGTGCGTGACCCCTGGCCGGTCCTGGCGGTAAGCGACGCGCGCAGTTAAGGGTGGTTGCCGCGGTTACGCCCACCATGGGCTCACCGCCGCGTTATGTGAACGGCTGATACGGGAACCCTCGTGTCGCCCGCACGTCAGGCTGAAAGGATCCCTATGTCGTCGCCGTACCGCGGCCCGCGTCTCGGTACCCAGTTCGGGCCCTACGAACTGCGATCACTGATCGGCGTGGGCGGAATGGGCGAGGTGTACCGCGCCCACGACACGATCAAGGGTCGGATGGTCGCGGTCAAGGTGTTGCGCACCGAGATGGCTGCGGACCCGTCCTTCCAGGAACGCTTTCGGCGAGAGTCCCAGATGGCAGCGCGATTGCAGGAGCCGCATGTCATACCCGTGCATGACTTCGGCGACATTGGGGGAGTGCTCTTTATCGATATGCGCCTGGTGAACGGCGGCAGCCTGAAGGATCTGTTGCACGCACAGGGGGCGCTCGAACCCGCGCGTGCGGCATCGATCACAGCGCAGGTGGCGGCAGCGCTGGATGCTGCGCACGCCGAGGGGCTGGTGCACCGCGACGTCAAGCCCGAGAATGTGCTGCTCACTCATGATGACTTCGCGTACCTTGTCGATTTCGGCATCGCTCACGCCGGGGGCGACGGGAGCGTCACGGCGAGTGGAGCGTTGATCGGGTCTTGCGCCTACATGGCACCCGAACGGTTCAACGGCGGCAGTGTTGGGCCGCAGGCCGACGTCTACTCGCTGGCCTGCGTGCTTTACGAGTGTCTCACCGGTCGACCGCCGTTCGAGCGTGACGAACTGCCGCAGCTGATGAGCGCGCACATGTTCTCTCCGCCGCCCCGGCCGAGCATCATGCGCAGGGGAGTCGGCCGCGCCTTCGATGAGGTCATCGCCCGAGGCATGGCCAAACAGCCTGAAGCACGGTTCTCTTCCGCAGGTGAACTAGCCAGAGCGGCCACCGCGGCAGCGTCGACGGCCCACGCGCCCGCTCCAGTTGCGGTTCACCCAAGACCAAGCCCAAGCCCGCCGACGAGCACGCGGCCGTTCTCATCGGTCTACCCAAATCCGGAAGACACCGGCTACAGCCCGTATCCGCCGCCTTTGCCAGCGCCTGAGAGGCCGGCCCAGAGGCCGGGTCTCGGCCGTGTACCGCTCGTCTTGACTGGGGCGGCTGTTGTGGTGCTGTGCGCCGCGGCAATCCTGGCGGCGATATCGGTTTTCTTCAACAACGGCAACAGTCCGCCGCCCGAAACGCCGTCGGCGGCACCCCCGGGACAGTCGACCACGTCCCCAACGAAGACGCCGTCGCTGTCAAGTCCCGTGCAAGGCGCCGACGGGCTCGGATTCGTCGGCCATATTGCCCGCTGCGACCCGGGAAATCCTCCAGCGGCAGTGGTGCGAACTGCCCTGTCACTCGCAGTGGTTTGTCAAACCGGGCCCGGAAGTTTCTATTACCGCGGTGAGCGGAGAAGTGATGGTGCCAACATCGAACTCGCCAATGCGGTGCGCTCCTCGGGAGGATTCGATGTCACCAACCCGGCCGACGGCACCCGCTACGAGGTACGTCCCCAATTGCTCAGGATCATCAGTAATGGTCACGTCGATTCCGCAGAACCTGTGCTGCAGTACGCCACTGCCAGCTAAGGGGCGCTCTGATCTCCGCATAGCTCGCTCAAGAACCGATTCACCGTGCGCTTTAGGTTTGGGTTTCAGGATGTTGGGTTATTCCGCGCTGCAGGAGACTGTGATTCGCCGGGCTTGCAGTGATCCGGGTGGGTACCCAACAGATGGTCAGCTTTCCGACAGGCGGGATCGACACGGAGCTCCAAGGGACTCAGTATCACCGCGGCGAAGGCCCTAACGGGGCGCTGATGGCGCCGGGCGGTGTCCTCGGTGACGGTCGCTACGAACTGCGCGGCGTTTTGGGCCGCGGTGCGATGGCCGAAGTGCGTGACGGGTGGGATTTGAAGCTGAGCCGTCCCGTAGCGATCAAGCTGCTCTATCCCGCGGTCAATGCCCGGCCGGACAGCCGCCCGCGGTTTGAGACGGAGGCGCGTGCTGCGGCGCAGCTAACCGGTCGGCATGTCGTGATGGTGCACGACGTCGGCGAGCACGACGGGTTGCCGTTCATCGTGATGGAGCGCCTACCAGGAGTGTCGCTGGCGGATCACATCGCGCGCGGGCCGCTACCGCCGGCATTCGTGCACGTCGTCCTCGACGGCGTCCTGGACGCACTTGCCGAAGCGCATAACGTTGGCATCCTGCATCGCGACGTCAAGCCGGGCAACGTACTGTTCACCGCCACGGGCGAACCCAAGCTCGCCGATTTCGGCATCGCCAAGACATCCGGCGCCGCCTACACCATGGCCGGCGAAATCGTTGGCAGCATGGCCTATCTGAGTCCCGACCGGCTGACTTCCAAGCCAGCCACGGTGGGCGACGACCTGTATGCCGTCGGTGTGGTGGGTTACGAGGCACTGGCCGGGCGGCGGCCGTTTCCGCAGGAGGAACTGGGTGCGCTGGCCCGTGCGATCTTGCACGACTCACCGCCGCCCCTTGCCGCGCTGCGCCCAGATGTGCCACCGGGCCTTGGCATCGCGATCGAACGGGCGATGGCGCGCGACCCAGCATGGCGGTTCGACCAGGCCAACGCGATGCGAGCCGCGCTAACCGGCGCTGGACCCGCGTCGATGCCCGTCCGCCCGGCCACCCCATCGGGCACTCGGGTGATGGAGGCGCCGCTGCCCGCCCTGATGACCTACTCGCCCGCGGGTGGGCGACTGGAGCCGGGCAGTCGCCGGCGCAAACTGTGGATCGCGGCGATCGTCGCCGCATTCGTACTGGCGTTCATCCTGTTGGTGGTTGACCCCCCGTTCTCATCGCCGCCACCAACGCCGGCCACCACCACGACGCCGTCGCCGCCGCCGACTACCACCTTCAGCACAACACCTAGTAGCACCGCGCAGCCAGCACCGCCGCCAGCGAACCACCCGGGCAAGAAACATAAAGGCGGAGGAGGCGACTGACCGGCGCCAAGCCTGTTCGCCGGCGGGACGGTAGCCCTGAAGTAGCAACGAGAGCGATGCCGTGGGCGAGCGCTGCGCAAACCTCGCGATGTCCCACCACGGCTCGGCGCCGGGAGATTACAGCATTCCGCCCGGCCGCCGAAGCGCTGTGGGATGTGCCGCTCGGACGACAGCTGCCGGTTTACCCGACCTGCAGCGATAGCGATGCAGGGTGAGTCTGGATTACTCCGTACCGACCGTCGGAAGGATCGACTGGTGCATGTTCGTGTCGCCAGATCGTGGATTCCCCCGCAAGCCGCGGATGGGCGGGCTGGGGATGCTGCTGGAGTCGGTCGAACCTGTCCAGCCGGTGCGCCGGCGCGACACCGATCAACACCATCTTCCAGAGTTCGCGCATGAAATTGCCTGCGGTGCGCCGTGATTCCGGGCCGCCGACATAGCGGCGCGCGATGGTCAGAAAGTCCTCGGGTTCGACACCGGCGACATCACGCACGTGGGTGGTCGGGCCGCCGACCTCCCAGACTCCCAGCGCGGTCTCGGCCACGTAGTTGCGCAAACCGGACTGGAGGAACAGGTCGAAACCGAGTCGTTTTTCGTACACGCGCAGGGCCTTCATGAACATCCGCGGCGGGATATCGATGTGGCGCACCCGCCGGCCCAACGCCTCACCGATTGCCTCGGCGATCTCGGCTCCGGATAGCAGCGTCGGCCCGGTCGGGCGGTAGGCCCGACCGTCGTGGCGGTGTGGGTCAAGCAACGCACCGACGGAGACGCGGGCGATGTCTTCGTTGGACGGCGGGGCGTTGCGGCCTCCGCCGGTCGGCACCGGCAACACGCCTAGCTGCGCAGCAACCGGGAGCAGGTTCAGGTAGTTGTCCGCGAACCAGCCGGGATCAACGGCGACGTGGGCAGTATCGGGCAGCAGTTCAAACAGCTTGTCGGTCAACCAGTGCTGCCGGGTCATCAGCGAGGGATGCTCGGGGCTGGCCAGCCACTGCCCCAACGCCACCACCGCCTCCACTCCTGACCGCCGCGCCGCGACGGCAAACGCGACGGCGCTGTCGAGGACGTGCGGGTGATACGGCGGGTTGAAAAACACCCGGTCCACCCCATCGACTGCGGCCGCAACCTGCTGAATGTCGAACATGTCGGCGACGACGACATCAGCACCCAAGGCTCGTAAACGGGTGCTGCGCGCATCCTCGCGGTGCACCAAGGCCCTGGTTGGCACGCCCTTTTCCAACAATTGGGCGGCCACCGCGCCGCCGATCTTGCCCGTGGCGGCGGTCACCAGCACGCGTGAGTTTGTCATTGGATTTTCCTTCTCTAGTCGGGTACTCGAACCAGCAGTAATGTGACCGCTGGTTACATCCCAGTATGGGGTTTCGATGTGACCGTTGTCAACATCGCTGTTCGCATGGGATTCTGGCGAGCATGAGCCCCGCCAGCGCCGACCCAGAACGCCGAAAGCCCTATCATCACGGTGCGCTGAACTCAGCGTTGGTCGAGGCGAGCATCGCGCTGGCCCGCGAAGGCGGACCCGATCGGGTCATCCTGCGCGAGGCCGCCCGGGCGGCCGGGGTGTCACACTCGGCCGCTTACCGCCATTTCGCCGACCGCGAGGCACTGCTGGCCGAGGTCTCGCGCCATGCGCGCAGCGAGCTCGCCGCCGAGATGCGCCGACGCGTTGCCCGCGCCAAAGACCCCCGCCAGCGGCTGCGTGCGGTCGGCACCGCCTACATCGACTTCGCGTTGACCGAGCCCGGACTGTTCCGCACAGCGTTTACCTCGCATCCAGCCACTTCGCCCGTCGCGGATCAGGATCGAGCGGACGCCGGATCGCCCGGCGATGGTGCCGATCCCTTCGACATCCTCGGTGAAGTGCTCGACCAGTGCCAAGCCGCCGGTCTACTGGACCCACACCGCAGACCTGGAGCCGAGATTGCGGCCTGGTCGGCGGTGCACGGCCTGGCCGGGCTGCTGCTGGACGGGCCACTACCCAGGACCGCGGCCGGCATCGAATTCGCGCGGCGACAGGTGATGGAGCTTATCGAGCGCGGGCTGCTCAAGGACGGTTCGTCCTGATCGCATTACCTTCCAGCGGTGTCTCGGGTGCTGCTGTGCGCCTGGGTTTTTGACGTTGCCGGTCGGATGGGGCTTCGACGACGAGTTCGAATGCCGCACTTTGCAAACGGTCGGTCGCTATTGCGCGAGCAGAGGATTGGCCATCATGGCGACCACTTCGTCCGGCGTGGACGCGCTCTAGCCTCGCTTGACTCCGGGGGTGAAGGTGACCGGCAGCTTGCCCAGCCCGGTCATGCTCGGGTTGCCCCGATATTCGTAGACGCCGTCGAGGTCGACCTGGTAGTCGGGGATGCGGTCGAGGACCGCCTTGACCATGACCTCGGACATCAGACGTGCCAGATGAGATCCGATGCAGCGATGCGGCCCGAGCCCGAAGGCGAGGTGGCGGTTGGGTGTGCGATCCAGCACGACTTCGTCGGCTCGTTCGAACTCTTGCTCGTCGTGGTTGGCGGCCAGCCAGCTGATGACGACCCGGTCGTTGCGCCGCAGTTGTTGGCCACCGACGGTCACGTCGCGCGTCACCGTGCGGCTGAGTTGCTGGTTGACCGAGAAGTAGCGCAGGAACTCGTCGGTGGCGGTGCGGTAGAGCTCGGGGTGGTCGATGAGTTGTTGGCGCAGCTCCGGGTGGGTGCCCAGGTGCAGCAGGGTCAGCGCGGTCTGCGATGTGGTGGTGTCGACGCCGCCGGCGATGAGATTCCAGAGGATGTTGAGCAGCTGTTCGTCGGTGAGGCGCTGGCCGTCGAATTCGAACTGGATGAGGAAGCTGGTCAGGTCGTCGCGGGCCTCGGCGCGTCTGGCGGCGGCGAAGTCGAGGACGTCTTGCATCATGGCGGGGACTTTGGCGATGGCGTTGGTGTACTCGTCGCTGTCTTGGGGGACGGCCATGACGGAGTGGAAGAGGTTGGCGTAGAGGTGCCAGTTGTCGTAGGGCAGGCCCATCAACTTCATGGTGAGGATGGCCGGGACCGGGCTGGCGTAGTCGAGCACCAGGTCCATCTGTCCGTCGGTGATTTTTTCGTCGAGGAACCAGTGCGCCTGTTCCTCCATGAACGGCTGCATCTTCTCGACGGCCCCCGGCGAGAAGAACGGGGCCAGCGCATGCCTTAGCGCCAGGTGGTAGGGGCCGACGACCTCGCCGATGCCCAGGGCCGGTTGGCCTTCGGGACGCGGAACGCCCATCTCGCCCTGGTAGTCGACGCCGTCGGGGGCGTTCGGCTCGTATTTGTGGGAGAAGGTGTCGTCGTCTCGGGCGGTTCGGCTCACCGCGTCGTAGCTGGTGAGGAACCAGAAGCCGCCGTAGTTCTCGTTCCACGCGACTGGGCACTTTTCGCGCAGCTCGGCGTTGATCGTGCGTTGATTGAGGTTGAACTTGTCGGAATGATGGTCGAAATCGACTATCGCGTCACGGCTGACGTCAGGGCGTGTAACCATCGAAAAGCCTTCCAACACAAGAGC
>DATIOT010000107.1:0-2825 GCA_035472875.1 Mycobacterium sp. | reverse complement strand
GATGTGGGCCAACCCGAAGGAGCGGATGCCCGGGGTGTCGATCACCCAACCCGAACCCTCCAGGGGCAGCGCGACCGATTGGGTCGACGTGTGCCGGCCCCTGCCGATCTCGGTCACCTCCCCGACGGCCCGATCCGCTTCGGGCACAAGACGATTCACCAGCGTCGACTTGCCGACCCCGGAATGGCCGAGCAGGACGGTGATCTTGCCGGCGAGCAAGTCCGCGACCGCGAGCAGGGGATCGTCGCGGCCCGCGGCGACCACCGTCAAGTCGAGATCGATGAACTGCTGCTCGAACGGCTCGGGTGGTGCCAGGTCGGTCTTGGTCAGGCACAGAATCGGTGTCAGACCGCCGGCGTAGGCGGCAATCAACGTCCGGTCGACCAGACCGGTGCGTGGCGGCGGGTCCGCCATCGCCACCACGATCAGTAGTTGGTCCGCATTGGCGACCACCACTCGCTCGGTGGGGTCGGTGTCATCGGCGGTGCGCCGCAACACCGTTCGGCGCGGCCCGCGGCGCACGATGCGGGCCAGGGTGTCCGTCCGCCCGGACAGATCGCCCACCACGTCGACGTCGTCGCCGACCACGATCGGGGTGCGGCCCAGCTCGCGGGCCCGCATGGCGGTGACCCGGTGTTCGGGGCGGCCACCCAGTACGCACCCCCAGCGGCCACGGTCGACGCTGACCACCATGGCGCCCTCGGCGTCGGCGTGCTCGGGACGGGTTTTGGTGCGGGGTCGTGAACCCCGGCCGGATCGGACCTTGACGTCGGATTCGTCGTAGTCGCCCGGCTTCAAACGCTGGACTCCAGCATGCGCGCCCACAGCTGCGGGAACTCCGGCAACGTCTTGGTGGTGGCGCCGATGTCGTCCACCCGAACGCCGGGTACTCGCAGTCCGATGATCGCGCCGGCCATGGCCATGCGGTGATCGGCGTAGGCGCGCCAGATGCTGGCTCGCAGCGGTGTCGCGGTGATCACCAGCCCGTCGGGGGTTTCGGCGCAGTTGCCGTCCAGGCGGTTGATCTCGGCGCTCAGCGCGGCGAGCCGATCCGTCTCATGCCCACGCAAATGGGCGATTCCGCTCAGCCGTGACACCGACCGCGGGCTCGCCAGCGCCGCCAGCGCCGCCACCGACGGCGTCAGCTCACCCACTGCACGCAGGTCGACTTCGAAGCCGTCGTAATCCGCCGGGCCCCGCACCTCAAGAAATGAATCAGTTTGGGTGACCACGGCATTCAGTCTTTCCAACACACCCAGGATCTTGTCGGCGGGTTGCACGCTGGTCGCTGGCCAACCGGTGACGCGCACCCTTCCGCCGCTGACCACGGCTGCTGCCAGGAACGGAACGGCGTTCGTCAGATCGGGTTCGACATCCCAGTGCCGGGCCGCGACCGCACCGGCGTGCACGTGCCAGCGGTTGGGGACCGAGTCGTCGACAAGGACTCCGGCCTGCCGCAGCATCGCCACCGTCATCGCGATGTGCGGCGCCGACGGAAGTGCCGAACCGGTGTGTTGCACCGTGAGGCCATGGGTGAACGACGCGCCGGACAACAGCAGGCCGGACACGAACTGCGACGACGCGGAGGCATCGATCGCTACGGTACCGCCGGCGACCGATCCGCTGCCCTGTACCCGGAAGGGCAATTTGGTCCCGTCGATCTTGACGCCAAGACCGCGCAGCGCGTCCAGCAGCGGCGCGATGGGCCGGATCCGGGCTTGCTCATCACCGTCGAAGTCAACCGCCGAATCGGCCAGCGCTGCCAGCGGCGGAACAAAACGCAAAACCGTGCCCGCCAGGCCGCAGTTCACTCGGGCGTTGGCGCCGGGAACGATTCGGCCGCTCACGGTCAGTTCGGACCCGGTCCCGTCGACGCGCAAGCCCAGCGTGTTCAGCGCTCCGATCATCAGGTCGGTATCCCGGCTGCGCAGTGCTCCGCTGATGGTCGACGTGCCCCGGCCCTGCGCGGCGGCCAGCGCGGCCAGCACCAGTGCTCGGTTGGTCTGCGACTTTGAACCTGGAATGGTCACTGTCGCGCGCACCGGTGCCGTCGTGTATGGGGCCGTCCACGGCTCGGTAGCGCTCACCCGCTTTATCCTGCCGTGTCGGCGGGTGTCGTGTGCACCAGGCACCATTGGACTTATGTGTGGACGGTTTGCGGTCACGACGGATCCGGCCCTGCTGGCCGAGAAGATCAAGGCGATCGACGAGGCCACGGGTGCCGCGCCTGATGCCGGGGCGCCCAATTACAACGTGGCTCCCACAGCCACGATCGCCACTGTCGTCACTCGCCACAGCGAGCCCGAGGACGAACCGACTCGCCGGGTGCGGCTCATGCGCTGGGGACTGGTTCCGCCGTGGGCCAAAGCCGGTTCCGATGGGGCACCCGAGAAGAAGGGGCCGCTGCTGATCAACGCCCGGGCCGACAAGGTCGCCAGCTCGCCGGCTTTCCGCGGTTCTGCCAAGAGCAAGCGCTGCCTGGTGCCGATGGACGGCTACTACGAGTGGCGCGTCAACGCCGATACTCCGGCCGGTAAGAAATCCCGCAAGACGCCGTTCTTTATGTTTCGCGGTGACGGTGAGCCGCTGTTCGCTGCGGGATTGTGGTCGGTGTGGAAACCCGCCAAAGATGCTGCGCCACTGCTGAGTTGCACAATTATCACGACCGACGCCGTGGGTGAGCTGGCCGAGATCCACGACCGGATGCCGTTGATGCTGGCCGAAGACGACTGGGACGCCTGGCTGAATCCCGATGCCCCGCTGAGTCCCGAACTGCTCGCCCAGCCGCCGGATGTGGGAGGCATCGAGCTGCGTCAGGTGTCGAC
>DATIOT010000106.1:0-2142 GCA_035472875.1 Mycobacterium sp. | reverse complement strand
ACTGCCCGGGCTGCGACAGAAGTACTCTCTGGACATCAGCCCGGGCAACTTCATCGCCATCAACGACGGCGGCGGCGCCGTGACCGTTCGCGCGTTGCTGGACGGAAGGGTGACCGCCGCAAATATCTTCACCACCTCACCGGCTATCCCGCAAAACCACTTGGTGGCACTCGAAGATCCAGAGCACAACTTCCTGGCCGGCAACATTGTGCCGCTGGTGAATTCGCAAAAGAAATCAGACCACCTCAAAGACGTGCTGGACGCGGTATCGGCGAAGCTGACCACCTCCGGCGTAGCCGGACTCAACGCTGCGGTTTCGGGCAACTCCGGCATCGATCCCGACCAGGCGGCACGAACCTGGGTGCGGGACAACGGCTTCAACCACCCCATCGGGCAATGAGTATCATCTTCGACAAAGTCAGCAAGGTATTCGCCGACGGGACCACCGCCGTCGATCGGCTGAGCCTGGTGGTCCCCAACGGCAGGTTGACGGTCTTCGTCGGTTCCTCCGGCAGCGGCAAGACTACAGCGCTGCGGATGATCAACCGGATGATCGAGCCGACCTCGGGCACCATAACCGTTGACGGGGCGAACGTGTCCATCGTCGACCCGGTGAAGCTGCGCCTGGGGATTGGCTACGTCATCCAGCATGCGGGGCTGATGCCCCATCAACGGGTGATCGACAACGTCGCTACGGTGCCGGTTCTGAAGGGACAGCCCCGCCGGACCGCCCGCAAAGCCGCCTACGAGGTGCTCGAACGCGTCGGGCTGGACACCAAGCTCGCCACCCGCTACCCCGCGCAGCTCTCCGGCGGCGAACAACAACGCGTCGGAGTGGCACGTGCGCTGGCCGCCGATCCGCCAATCTTGTTGATGGACGAGCCGTTCTCGGCTGTCGACCCCGTGGTTCGTCTCGAGCTGCAGAACGAAATACTGCGTCTGCAAAGCGAACTGCATAAAACCATTGTTTTCGTCACACACGACATAGACGAGGCGCTCAAACTCGCCGACCAAGTAGCGGTCTTCGGGCGAGGCGGTGTGCTACAGCAGTACGACGAACCTGCACGACTGCTGTCACGGCCGGTCAACGATTTCGTGGCGAGGTTCATCGGTCTCGGCCGCGGCTATCGGTGGTTGCAGCTGATCGACGCGGCGGAGCTGCCACTGCATGACGTCGAGCGCGTTTCCGCGAACGACCTCTCCGATGCGGCGGGCGCACAGCTTCCCGATGGTTGGGCGGTGGTGGTCGACGACGAGGGCGCGCCCTTGGGCTGGATCGACGCCGAGGGCCTGCGCCGGCACCGTGGCGGCGCATCGTTGTCCGACAGCATGAGCGGCGTCGGCTCGTTGTTCCGTGCGGGCGGGAATCTCAGTCAGGCGTTAGATGCGGCGCTGTCTTCACCGTCGGCGGTGGGTGTCGCCGTTGACAGCGGGGGAAAGGTCATCGGCGGTGTGCTGGCCGCCGATGTGCTGGCCGCGGTGGAATCCCAACGGCGGGGCTGATCATGCACTATCTGCTCACCCACCTCGACGACGCCTGGGGGCTGACCGTGGTCCATCTGCGGCTCTCGTTAGTGCCGGTGCTGATTGGGTTGGCGATCGCGGTGCCGCTGGGCGTGCTGGTGCAGCGCGCGCCGATTCCCCGACGGCTAATGACGGCAAGCGCCAGTGTCGTGTTCACCATTCCGTCGCTGGCGCTGTTCGTGGTCTTGCCGATGATCATCGGAACCCGGATCCTCGACGAGGCCAACGTCATGGTCGCGCTGACGGCCTACACCGCCGCGCTGTTGGTGCGAGCAGTGCTCGAGGCGCTGGATGCGGTGCCGGCTCAGGTAACCGACGCCGCCACTGCGGTCGGCTACCCGCCGATCAAACGGGTGTTGAAAGTCGAACTGCCGCTGTCGATCCCGGTACTGGTCGCCGGGTTGCGCGTGGTCGTGGTGACCAATATCGCAATGGTCTCGGTGGGTTCGGTGATCGGCATCGGCGGCCTGGGTACCTGGTTCACCGAGGGGTACCAGACCGACAAGAGCGATCAGATCTTTGCCGGCATCATCGCGCTGTTCGTGCTGGCGATCGTCATCGACGTGCTGATCGTGCTGGCCGGCCGACTGGCCACCCCCTGGGATCGCGCCGCACGCA
>DATIOT010000105.1:0-2468 GCA_035472875.1 Mycobacterium sp. | reverse complement strand
GTCGCGGATATCGATTTCGGAGAAGGTGACGCCCAGCGCACGGCACAGCTCGATCGCATTGCGTTTGGTGCGATCTCCTGTCGCAAACCCAGGCAAGGTAAACGCGAGAATGTCGCTGCGCGGCCGGTCTTCGCGGTCCATCGCGCGCGCGGCGACGATCAGCGCATGTGTCGAGTCCAACCCCCCGGAAATCCCGATGACGACCTTCGGATAGTTCAGCGCACGCAGCCGCTGTTCGAGGCCGGAGACTTGGATGTTGTAGGCCTCGTAGCAATCCTGTTGCAGCCGTTGCGGATCAGCAGGGACGAACGGAAAACGCTCAACTTCCCGCAGCAGTCCGATGTCGCCGGCCGGTGGGTCCAGTCGGAACTCGATGCGGCGGAACGACTCCGCCGACATCCGGTGGTGACGGCGGTTGTCGTCGAATGTCCCCATCCGCAGCCGCTCTGAGCGGAGCAGCCCGGTGTCGACGTCAGCGACCGAGCGTCGCTCTCCCCTGGGGAAGCGCTCGGATTCGGCGAGCAGCACGCCGTTCTCCCAGATCATGGTCTGGCCGTCCCACGCCAGGTCGGTTGTGGATTCGCCCTCCCCCGCCGCGGAGTAGACGTAAGCGGCCAGGCACCGTGACGATGCTGAACGGGCGAGCAAGCAACGGTCCTCGGCCCGTCCGATCGTGATCGGGCTACCAGACAGGTTCGCCAGCACCGTCGCGCCCGCCAAGGCCGCTTCCGCACTCGGCGGAATCGGCACGAACATGTCCTCGCAGATTTCCACGTGCAGCACGAAATCAGGCAGGTCGGACGCGGCGAATAGCAGATCAGGGCCGAACAGGGCCTGGATGTCGCCGATGCGGATGATGCCGTGCTCGTCGTCCCCGGGTGCGATCTGGCGACGCTCGTAGAACTCCCGGTAGGTCGGCAGGTACGACTTAGGCGCCACACCGAGCACCACGCCGCGATGGATGACCACTGCGGTGTTGTAGATGCGCTGCTCGTAGCGCAGCGGGGCGCCGACCACCAGCACCGGCAGTAGATCGGTCGACGACGCGACGATGTCGGAAACGGCGGCTTCGACGTCGTCGAGCAAGAGGTCTTGCAGCACGATGTCCTCGATGGAGTACCCGGACAGGGTCAGCTCCGGGAGGACCGCCAGGGCGACGCCATCGTCGTGACACTCGCGGGCCAACCGCAAGACCGATGCGGCGTTGGCCGCGGGATCGCCGATCGTGGTGTGGTGCGTGCATGCGGCGACGCGGACAAAGCCCTGGCTGTAACTGTTGTAGAAGTCCATCGCCCTTCCATTGTCGCCTAGCTGGGCCGTAACACCCCAATCAGCTGGCAAAATCCGCCCAGCCCGCCGCCGCCTCGCAGTGAATGCCTAGGCTCGAGTTTGTGAAATCCTCCGAATCGCCGGAGCTGGTCAGGCTGTTGGCGGGACGTCGGGTCGCGGTGCTGACGGGTGCCGGGATTTCCACCGACTCGGGTATTCCCGACTATCGGGGTCCTGATTCGCCGCCGAGCAATCCTATGACCATCCAACAGTTCACGTCGGACCCGCTGTTCCGGCAGCGGTACTGGGCACGCAACCATGTCGGCTGGCGGCATATGGCCGATACGCTGCCGAATGCCGGGCACCGGGCGTTGGCCGCGTTGGAGCACGCCGGCGTGGTGACCGGAGTCATCACCCAGAATGTCGACCTGCTGCACACCAAGGCCGGCAGCCGCAACGTGGTCAATCTGCACGGCACCTACACGCAGGTGATCTGCCTGAGCTGCGGCCACACCATGAGCCGTGCGGTGCTGGCCGAACAGCTCGAGGCACTCAACCCGGGTTTCATCGAGCGCGCCGAAGCTATCGGTGGGTTGGCGGTGGCTCCCGACGCCGACGCCGTTGTCGCCGACACCACGTCGTTCCGCTACGTCGCCTGTCCGCGCTGCGCCGGCATGCTCAAGCCCTATATCGTCTATTTCGGCGAGAGTGTGCCGAAAGAGATTGTGGATCAAGCCTATTCACTGGTCGATCAAGCGGAAGCGCTGCTCGTCGCGGGCTCCTCGCTGACCGTGTTCTCCGGCTACCGCTTCGTGCGTCACGCCGCCGCGCTGAGCATCCCGGTCGCTATCGTCAACCGCGGCCGCACCCGTGGCGATGAACTGGCGACCGTCAAGGTCGACGGCGGGTGCTCCGAGTTGCTGGCGCTGCTGGCGACTGAGCTGGCAGGGGCGCTGGCACCGGTAGCGCTTCGCTAGAAGGTGCAGGGCATGCTGTGGACGGCGTGGATGAAGTTACCGGCCACGTAGGTCGGATCGCCTGCCTGAATATCCGGCAACTGCCGGAGTAGCTCACCGAAAATGGCGCGCAGTTGCGCGCGGGCGACATGAGCTCCGAGACAGAAGTGCACTCCGCCACCGCCGAATCCGATGTGCGGGTTGGGGCTCCGGCTCAGATCCAATCGCTCCGGCTGGTCGAAC
>DATIOT010000104.1:0-1972 GCA_035472875.1 Mycobacterium sp. | reverse complement strand
CGAAGCCGGCGCCGACGACGGCGACGTATTCGTCCCTTTTGACGAGCAACCGCCGGCCACGAGCGCCGTAACGATGAGCGGATACGTCAGGAAGGCGACGTGCTTCATGGCTTGCCTCCTGCTCGATTGGCAGCCCCGTCGGGAATCAAAGCACAGGCAGCCCCAGAAGAAAACGTGACGGTTGGCGGTAGTGCGGGCGATGGGGACCGGAGACCAATGACCACATGACGGCAACGCCGCCGGTTATGCCAGAGACCGCTAGTGCTGCGCCGAACGCGCGGAGCGTGACCTTGCTGCCGTGTGTGCCGTCGATGCCCGCGAGACAGAGCGGCCCATGGCTGCCGAGCGTGAGCCGACGCGCCCAGTCGATGCACGTTTGCGCTCGCCACCGGATCGATGCGTCAGATAATGCACACCCAATACCATTCCGCCGACGGGCAATAACACCGGCCACTCCACCAGTCCGGCAGCACCGACGGCCGCCACCGTAAGCGCCGCCGCTGGAGTGGATCGACTACCACTGCTCAGGCCGCTTCGGACACCGCCGATCACACCCTGGACACCGCCGACCACACCATTGACAGCTGCACCACCGATCGCCCCAGCCGCCGCGATACTCGCGTCGGCTGTGCGGCTAGCGATACCCAGTGTGTCTCTGACAACATCCATTTTGGGGCTCCTTCGCTGATGGCCGACTGATTCCGGCAATGTAGCATCGGACATACCCCGTTCATCTGCTGTTAAAAGAATTCGACGCAGGTCCCCGCCGCGCCGCGGGCAGCAATTCACCTCCGGCTTAGGCTTTTGGCGATGCTGGCGGCGGCCCGGACGGTTTCGCGGTAACTATCGGGTCATCAAGCTAGATCGAGGCTCGAGAACGATCCACCGTTATCCCGATGTCACCCCCCAGCCGCGGTAACTTCGGTCTAGCGGGGAAGCCGCTCCAAGGCGTGGAAGGCTCGGGCGTCCTTGCGCACGCCACGCAGTGCCAAGACGACGGAACAGAGGAGGCAGCCATGACGGAGAGTGTGTACCGGGTGACCGAGGTGATCGGTGTCAGCGACGAGTCGTGGGAGGCGGCGGCTCGAAGTGCCGTCCAGACCGCGGCCAACACCGTTCGTGACCTGCGGGTGGCCGAGGTGGTGCGGCAGGATGTCGTGATCCAGAACGGGCAGGTGTCCGGTTTTCGGGTGCGACTGGCGATCTCGTTCAAGTACGAGTCCGGCGACTAGCAGCGAAGCACCTGCCGCGGCCGGTGGAGTCGGATCGTCGCAGATCAACCACCACCGGGAGTTAGCGAGGGCCGCGTGGAATGCTCGACGGCCGCCATCTGGAAGTAACCACGGTCGCTGGCACAAGTCACCCCTCGCAGGCGTCGGCTGCTGCGGCTATCAGCGCACCGGCCGGCCCCGAACCGGGGAACGGGGCCGGCCGCCCCCGGTCCGCCTCCCTGATGAGTACCCCCGGCTAGCTGCCGGTAATAGGCAAGCGGTGGATCTCACGCGACCGGACCGGGAACAATGCCGGTTATGCCTGGCGTGCGGTGGGGTGGTGTACGGGGCGCCGCTACGTGTCGACTGCCGCGTCCTCGCCGGCCCTGCCGCGGTGCGTTAGGCGCTCCTCGAGCAATTCGTCCATCGGTGCGGTGCACGGCATCGTTCCAACCGTTGGCGCAGTTGGGCCATCAGTGCGGGTTGTCGCCCACTATGTGTTGGCACCGCCGTTCTGCCACGGGCACAGGTAGGTAGTCGAGTCTTTGATGAACTTGTCAGCGAGGCCTTGGTCAAGCCCGGTGTTCTCACGCACCCCCCGGTAGACCTCAGTGCGACTGGCGCCTGCATCTAGCATGTCGCAAACGGCGCGACCGCCCTTGACCAGGCCATCATCGCCGTTCGATGAGGTGATGCCATCGGCATGCACCGCATTGATGAAGTCATCGACCGGTGCTGCGTGTGCCGGCGATGCCGAACCG
>DATIOT010000103.1:0-4778 GCA_035472875.1 Mycobacterium sp. | reverse complement strand
GGGCTCGACATAGGTGCGGTCGGCCAGTTCGGGATCCGTCATGATCGTCGCCGGATTGCTGTTGACGAGAATTACCTCGAGCCCTTCGGCGCGCATGGCTTTGCACGCCTGACTGCCGGAGTAGTCGAACTCGCACGCCTGCCCGATGATGATCGGCCCCGAGCCGATCACCAGCACGTGGTGCAAGTCGGTGCGACGCGGCACTAGCGACCCTCCCGCTCCATCAGGTCGACGAATTGGTCGAACAGGTACTCCGCGTCGTGCGGACCGGCGGCGGCCTCCGGGTGGTATTGCACCGAAAACGCCCGCCCGTCACCGAGCCTGACGCCCTCGACCACCCCATCGTTGGCGCAGGTGTGACTGACGACGCCAGGGCCGAACGGCGTGTCGAAGGACTGGCCCGCCTCCCCTTCCAGCGCGAAGCCGTGGTTCTGCGCGGTCACCGCAACTCGACCGGTAGCGTGGTCGATGACCGGGATGTTGATACCGCGGTGACCGAACACCATCTTGTAGGTCGACAGGCCCAGCGCCCGGCCCAGGATCTGGTTGCCGAAACAGATGCCGAACAACGGGATTCCGGCGCCCAGCACCTCGCGGGTGAGCGCGGTGACGTGGTCGGCCGTGGCCGGGTCGCCGGGCCCGTTGGACAAGAACACGCCGTGTGGCTTGATCTCGGCGATCTGCTCGAAGGTCGCCGACGCCGGCAGCACATGGCTGCGGATCCCGCGCCGGGCGAAGTTGCGCGGTGTGTTGGTCTTGATGCCCAGATCCAGCGCGGCCACCGTAAACCGCTGCGTCCCTTCTGGTTCCACGATATAGGTGCCCGCAGTGCTGACCTCGCCGGCGAGATCGGCACCCAGCATGGACTGCTGGTCCCGCACCCGCTGCAGCAACTCGGCCGACTCGCCGAGCGAGTCACCCGAGAAAACCCCCGCCTTCATCGAGCCGCGGCTGCGCAGATGCCGGACCACCGCCCGAGTGTCGATTCCGGCGATCCCGACGATGTGCTGGCGGATCAGTTCCTCCTCCAGCGTGCCGGTGGCTCGCCAGTTCGAGGCGCGCGGCGACGGGTCGCGCACCGCGTAACCGGCGACCCAGATCTTGTCGCCGCGGCTCTCGGCGTCCTCGCCGTTCCAGCCGGTGTTACCGATCTGGGGCGCGGTGGCCACTACGATCTGCCGGTGATAGCTGGGGTCGGTCAACGTCTCCTGGTAACCGGACATGCCGGTGCAAAAGACCGCCTCCCCGAGCGTTTCGCCGATCTTGCCGAACGGGGTACCGGTAAAGACGCGGCCGTCTTCAAACACGAGTAGGGCTTTGCTCACGCAGCCTCCTCCGTCCCCGGCTCGAGCCAGGCGTCGTATTCATCGCGGTGGTTCGCCCGGAAACCGATGTCGATTTCGACGCCCGACGGCAGCCGCCACCGGATGGCCAGGATCCCGATGCGGGCCACGACCTTTCCGGCGATACCGCGCTCCGTGCGGATAGCTAGGATCGAGTCCTGCGGGATCCAAATCGGCTGAGCCCGTCGGCGCTCCAGCATGATCCCCTCGGGATAGCGGGTTAGCACCGCCTTGCTGCGGTAGCCAAGATCGCAGGCCGTGATCCGCTCGTTCCACTCCGGCGACATCGTGCAGCCGCAGTAGAGGCCTCGGGTGGTGATGCTCGCCGCGCCCACCTCGTCCGGCAGCTCGGGCAGGGTTCCGATCAGCTCCTCCTGCCGCTGTGCGCGGCGCCGCCAGCCGCGCATCATCAACTGGATCACGATCGCGATCACCACCACCAGCACGGCCGCGAAGATCAGCGACCCCACCAGCGTGCCCGAGTTCATGCCGGACTCTTCCCGTCCCGAGCGGTGATCTTTCCGCGCAGCAGCGTCGCAGTCACGGTGGCGGGCAAGGTCATCGACTCGTAGGGGGTGTTGGCCGAGCGGCTGGCCAAGCCGGGCCCGGCGACCGTCCAGGTGGCGTCTGGGTCCACCACGGTCAGGTTGGCCGGCTCTCCCACCTCCAGCGGCCGGCCATGATCGGGTAACCCGACGATGCGCGCCGGATTCTCACTCATCACCCTGGCGACATCGCGCCAGGTCAACAGCCCCGGCGCCACCATGGTCTGCACCACCACCGACAGGGCCGTCTGCAACCCCAGCATGCCGGGGTGCGCCGCGCAGAACTCGACACACTTTTCGTGCTCGGCGTGCGGGGCATGGTCGGTGGCCACACAGTCGATTACCCCGTCGGCCAGCGCTTGACGCAACGCGACCGCGTCGGCGGCTTCGCGCAGCGGCGGGTTGACCCGGTTTACCCCGTCGTAGCTGGCCAGTCTGCTGTCGTCGAGCAGCAGATGATGCGGGGTGACTTCGGCGGTGATCGAAATGCCTTGTTCCTTAGCCCATTTCAGGATCTCGACGGTGCCCGCGGTGGAGGCGTGGCAGATGTGCACCCGGGCACCGGCGTCACGAGCCAGTAGCGCGTCGCGGGCGACGATCGATTCCTCGGCGGCCCGCGGCCATCCCGAGAGTCCCAGCCTGGCAGCCGTGGGCCCCTCATGCGCGACGGCGCCGACGGTCAGTCTCGGCTCCTCGGCATGTTGGGCGATCAGCACGCCCAAGCCGGTGGCGTACTCCAGGGCGCGCCGCATCATCAGCGGGTCGTGCACGCAGATGCCGTCGTCGGAGAACATGCGCACCTGCGCGGCACCCGCGGCCATCATGCCCATCTCGGTGAGCTCGACTCCGGCCAATCCGACGGTGACGGCGCCGACGGGGTGCACGTCGACCAGGCCGACCTGCTGGCCGCGGTGCCAGACATGGTCGGTGACCACCGGACCGTCTGCGACCGGATTGGTGTTGGCCATCGCGAATACTGCCGTGTAACCGCCCAAAGCCGCTGCTGCCGAACCGGTTTCGATATCTTCGGCATATTCGCGGCCGGGCTCGCGCAGGTGGGTGTGCAGGTCGACCAGTCCGGGCAGCAGCACGTGATCGGTGGCATCAATGACGTCCGCATAATCGGGGATCGCAAGACCCGGGCCGATGTCGGCGATCTGGCCTTCCTGGCCGGGACTGGCGACCAGCACGTCGACGCGTTCCCCCTCGCCGTACAACCGGACCCCGCGAAGCAGCACACTCATGCCGCACCCTCTTTTCCGGCCGATTCGGTACCCACCAGCACATGGAACAGCACCGCCATTCGCACGTGTACGCCGTTGGAAACCTGTTGCAGCACCGCTGATTGCGATGAGTCAGCCACCGAAGAGGCGATCTCCATGCCGCGCACCATCGGCCCTGGGTGCAGCACCACGGCATGGCCAGGAAGCATCGCCTGACGCCGATCGGAAAGCCCATAGCGAACCGAGTACTCACGCACCGACGGGAAGAAGCCGCCGTTCATCCGCTCGGCCTGTACCCGCAGCATCAGCACCGCGTCGGCGGCGGGCAACTCGGCGTCGAAGTCATAGGAGACGGTAGCCGGCCAGCCATCGACCCCGACCGGCAACAGCGTCGGCGGCGCTACCAGCACCACCTCGGCACCCAGTGTGTGCAGCAGCACGACGTTGGACCGGGCGACCCGGCTGTGCAGGATATCGCCGACGATCACGATGCGCCGGCCTTCGATGCCGCCGAGCCGCTGGCGGATGGTCAGGGCGTCCAGCAGCGCTTGCGTCGGGTGCTCATGGGTGCCGTCCCCCGCATTGATGACCGACGGGCCGGCTGGCTCTTCGGCGCCGTCGGCGCCGCTGGTCCATTCGGCAAGCAGATGCGCGGCACCGGATGCCGGGTGCCGGATGATCAGCGCGTCGGCGCCGGCCGCCCGCAGCGTCAGCGCGGTGTCGCGCAGCGACTCGCCCTTGCCCACCGATGATCCGGCCGCACTCACGTTGATCACGTCAGCGCTCATCCACTTCCCGGCCACCTCGAACGACACCCGGGTGCGGGTCGAGTTCTCGTAGAACATCGTGATCACCGTGCGGCCGCGCAGTGTCGGCAGCTTCTTGATCTCGCGACCCACCAAAGCCTGCGCGAACCGGTCCGCATCGTCGAGGATGGCGATGGCGTCGTCGCGGCCCAGGTCGCCGGCGGTCAACAGGTGTCTGGTCATGAGTCGCCGTCCCGGGAGATGACCACGCCGTCGCGACCGTCGTGCTCGCTTAGTTGCACGTGCACGCTCTCGCTGCGCGAAGTCGGCACGTTCTTGCCCACGTAGTCGGCGCGCAGCGGTAATTCACGGTGGCCACGGTCGACCAGCACCGCCAGCTGCACGGCCCGCGGCCTGCCCACGTCGCGCAGCGCATCCAGGGCGGAGCGCACCGAACGTCCGGAGTACAGCACGTCGTCGACGAGAATCACCAGCGCGTCGTCGATGCCACCGGTGGGGATCGACGTGACCTCCAGCGGCCGGGGCGGTTTTTGCATCAGGTCGTCGCGGTACAGGGTGATGTCGAGGGCACCGTGGCCGACCTCGACACCGCTGTATTCGCCGATGTTGCTGGCCAGGCGTTTGGCCAGGATCACGCCGCGGGTGGGGATACCCAGCAGCACCACCCGCGGCGCGTCCGGACCGTCCAGCGCGGTTTTTTCGATGATCTGATGTGCGATGCGGGAAATGGTGCGGCCGACGTCGGCCGCGGACATCAATTCCCTGCCGGTGGCGGCATCCCGCGCGGCACCCATGCGAAACCTTGACCTCCTTCTCCGCCTCTCTGGACGGATCGTTAAAGGATGTCGACTGCCCGGCAGCGTAGCATTCCGCGCTACGCTGGCGAAAATGACAGGCTCG
>DATIOT010000102.1:0-3872 GCA_035472875.1 Mycobacterium sp. | reverse complement strand
TGTCGCGGTAGCGATCCCGAAAGTCCGCATAAGCCGCGGCATCGTCGTGAGCCCGCGCCAGCAGCGCACGTAGTCGCAGCAGCCAGATGTCGCGCATAACGACACCTTCATCGGTCGGCGCGGCCGCTAACCGCTCGATCGCGGCCTCGGCTTCGACCACGTCACTCTCGGTCCCGCCCTCGAGCAGTGTCTCCACAAGAACACCCGTCCCAGGAATGACCCATTCCAGTAGCCGTCCCTGGCGGACCAGATGTTCGACGGCGGCGCGAATAAGCGGTATGGCGTCATCGCGATCTCCACGCCCAGCCCTCTCACGCGCCACGTACATGTTGACGATCGGTAACGTGTCCAGGCCGTATCCCCGGCGCAGGAACGCTTCGCTGAACTCGGCCAGCAGCTCCTGTCCGCGGTCACGCTCCGCATCCGTTGGGCGATGCACCAGCGCCATGCCCAGCGTCCCCCGGGCGACGACCCACGCGTGGTCATCGCCGGATCGTTCGGCAATCCGCAGGGCATCCTCGCTCTCGCGCATCGCGCGATCGTCAGGCGTCAGTACGCCATTCGGTATTCCCGGGAAATAGACGTAGGTGATGACCGTGGCGTAGGTCATGGGGTCGGCGCCACGGGCCATGGCCAGGCCGTGGCGCAGGTCGTCTGGCCATCCGGGACGACCCTGCCAATACCGGGCAATGGCCCGCGTCGTGAGGGCGAGCGCTAGCGGAGACCCGAAGATGAAGTTGCCTTTTGAGGGATCACCGTCGGCCAGGTCGATGACCCTTTGTGACCACCGCAGCATGTCAGACCACTCACCACTTTCACCCTTGGTGTAGATCGCCGCGCCGGACAGCCCGATCGTCAAGGCCGGATCGCCGATGGACTCGATGAGGGCCCAGGCTTCCGATGCCAGCTGCGACGCCTCGCGCGTCCGGTCCTGCATGGCGTGATCCATCACCAGCCCCGCTGTTGCGATGGCCAGTGACACCTTGTCCCCGGCGGCGGCGCACAACTCCCGCAATTCATCAAAGCGGGCGCCGGTAACACGTTCACGGACTCGCCAAGCGGTCCCGCACAACATGGTGCGGGGTGCAATGCGCATTGCTGCCCGGTTCGGGTCATCGGCCGGCAATGCATCGGCGATCTTCCGGGCGCGCTCCCAACCCAGTCGCGCCGCGCCGATGTCGCGGTTGGTCGCCCACGTTGCCGCACGCATGTGCCAGCCGTAGGCGGCGTACAGATCACCGGCGGCCTCCAGATGTTCGGCGATCAGCGCCGCGTTCTGGTCGGCCGATTGCGGTTCGCGGGCTTCGATCGCGCCAGCCAGCCGCCGGTGCAGCTGGGCGCGATCGGACTTCAGTTGTGATTCGTAGGCTACGGTGCGGATTAGGTTATGCCGAAATGCAAATTCAGCGCGCGCGGTGAACCGCACCTGGTCAATGAGCTCCGCGGTGATCAGCTCCTCGACACATGCATCGATTCCCACGCCGATCAGCAGATCGGAGCTGAACCGCGACCCGATGACCGCCGCGGCGGCAAGCGTGTTTTTCGCTTTCGGGTCCAGCCGGTCGATGCGGGCGGCGATGGTGGCGTGCAGCGTTGCCGGCACCCCGACCTCGCCGACCTCGGTGTGGCAAGCGTAGCTGCCACGCTGTCCGACCAGCACGCCGCGTTCGGCCAGCTCGAGGGTGATCTCCTCCGCGAAAAACGGGTTACCCGCGGAGCGTGCGGCGATGATCGCACCGATCTCACCCACGGACGGATCGGGGCCCAACAGTTCGGCGACCAGCGTTGAGGTTTCCGCATCGCTCAGCGGTGCAAGGGCAATGGTCTGCGCGCCGGCGACATGATGCAGGGCTCCGTGGTATTCGGGGCGATAGGTGATCAGCACCAGCGAGTGGGTCTGTGGGGCCACCGCTACAAAGTCGGCGAGCATCGATTCGCTAGCCTCGTCGATCCAGTGCGCATCCTCCACGACGAAGATTGCCGATTGGGTGCGGGCCAGCTGGGCGGTGTTGATCAGCGCGGTCAACCGCCGCCGCCGGGCATCCGGGTCGATCTTCGGTAACTCCACATCGGGATCGGCGATGCCCAACAGGTCATCAAGCAGCACAGCGTCTTGCGGATCGGCGTCGGGAAATTGCGCCCGCACGCGCGCTCGCGCGGTCTGATCATCCAGACCGCTGACCTGCCCTATGGCGCCCAGCAGACGGGCCGCCACACGAAACGAGACGTCGGTGGCGTGTGATTCGCAGAAGGTGAAAAACACCTCCATCCCGCGACTTGTCGCCAGCTGCACGGCTTCCCGGGCCAGTCGGGTCTTGCCGATGCCAGGTGAGCCGACTACGCCGACCACAGTGCCATGGCCTCCGATTGCACGGTCCAGCAAGCCTTCAACGGCAGACATCTCCCACCGTCGACCGACCAGACTCGACTCAGCACGTGCGCCAGTGCGATGCCCATCCCCCACGCCCAACAACCGACGGGCGGGCACCGGCGCGTCGGCACCCTTGATCTGAACCAGCTCAGATTCGCCTAGAGTCGCAGCGCCATCAACGAGTCGTGCTGTCGACTCGCTGAGCATGACCCCACCCGGCGGAGCGACCGACTCCATCCGCTGCGCCATGCCGACCTGATCCCCGATCGCGGTGTAACCAGCGGCGGCCGAACCGATCTCCCCGGCGATCACCTGACCGGAATTGAGGCCCACCCGCAGCTGCAGTGTGACATCGTCGCGGCGTTCGACCTCAACGGCAAGGCGCTTGGTCTCATCCTGGATACCCAGCGCGGCCAAACATCCCCGGAGCGCATGGTCCTCCAACGCGGCTGGGGCGCCGAACACTGCCATGATGCCGTCTCCGGTGAACTTGTCCACCGTGCCGCCGTACCGCTGCACCACCGCCGCGCAGCGATCGACCAGCTCCGCCATGAGCTCGCGCAACCGTTCCGCCCCGACTGCCGCCGCGATCTCCGTCGAATGCACCACGTCGGCGAACAGCACCGTCACCTGCTTGTACTCGGCCGGTGTTGTGGCGGTGGCAACCGCCGCCCCGCACTTGTTGCAGAACTTCGACTTCGGCGGCAGCTCGGTACCGCACGATCCGCACACCAAGGCTGCCGCCATCATCTCACGCGGCCGGCCCACTGTCGTTCCACGTCACTATCGTGGCACCGCTGGCCAGCCAACATGTGCCTTATCGCCGGTGCGATCCCTTGCGGGTAGCGCGCTACGCCGCGCCTTGGGGCGGGGTCTGGGCCGGATTCCGCCGATGTGGCAGGTAGGACCGCGTCGGTTGTGAGATTGTGCAGGGGTGTCCGCTGCTGCGGCGGCTGCTCCTTCGGGGGTGGTGACGTTTCTGTTCACCGATGTGGAGGGTTCAACCCGTCGGTGGGAGGTCGACGCCGAGGGAATGCGGGTGGCGCTGGCCGCCCATGACGAGGTGTTGCGTGGGGCCATCGAGGCGCATGGGGGCTGGTTGTTCAAGCACACGGGGTGTGTGCCGCGTTCGCCTCGCCGAGGTGTGCGGTTGATGCGGCGGTGGCCGCGCAGAGGGCGCTGGAGTTGCCGGCGCGGATGGGGATTGCGACCGGCGAAGCCGAGCTGCGGAGGGCGGACTACTTCGGTGCGGTGCTCAATCGTGCCGCGCGGGTGATGGCCGCCGGGCATGGCGGTCAGATCCTGTTGGCCGAGTCGACGGCGGGTCTGCTCAGCGGAGTTGATCTGGTGGATCTGGGGCCGCGGCGGTTGCGGGATCTGCCGACACCAATCGGGGTGTTCCAGGTCCGAGCGACAGGGTTACGCACGGACTTTCCGCCGTTGCGGGCGCTGGATGCGAGTCCGGGGAACCTGCGCCCTGCGGTCACCAGCTTCATTGGGC
>DATIOT010000101.1:0-15275 GCA_035472875.1 Mycobacterium sp. | reverse complement strand
GGTGCTCCAGTCGGTGCCCGCAGCGGGCGACGGCAGCCACCCCGAGGTCCGCCACTACCCGCTCAATGGCGGCGACCACCGCCGAGACCGCGGCATCCCCGATGACGTGGAAACCGGCCGTCACCTCAGCCTCCGTACATGCCCGCAGATGCGCTTCGATGGCGTCGGGGTCCAGGTAGCAGGTGCCCGCACGATCCGGCGCATCGGCGTACGGCTCATGCAGCCAGGCGGTGCGTGACCCGAGCGCCCCGTCGACGAACAGATCACCGGCCAGCCCGCGGGCTCCGGTCTGGTCCATTAGCGCGCGGGCTTGTGCGGGGGTGGTCACCGCCTCACCCCAGTACCCGATCACGTCGACGCCGTGATCGAGGTCGCGAAGCTGCAGCCAGTCATCGAGCCCGCCGATCTCGGGGCCGGCGCATTCGTGCACCGCGACGATGCCGGCTGCGGCAGCGGCCTGCAGCGCCGTGGTCCGGGCTTCGGCCAGCTGCTCGGTGGTCAGCAGGTCACGGGCGACGGCCCAGACCAGGTGGTGAGCATCGTCGGCCAGCGGCCGCTCAGCGGTGAAACCGCCTGCCGCCGCCAGGTCCGGAACCAGCCGTTGCAGCGCCGTCGAGGCCAGAGCGGAATGGACGTCGACACGACACAGGTAGGCGGGCCGGTCACCGAGCACCGCGTCGAGGTCGGCGGTGCTCGGCGGGCTGTTCTCGGGCCACGACGATTCGTCCCACCCGTGCCCCCACACCGGTTGGCCCGGGTGGGCGGCAGCATAGTCGGCGATCATCTGTACGCACTGTGCGCGCGAGGTGGCCGGCCGCAAGTCCAGTCCGCTGAGGGTGAGGCCGGTCGCACTCAGGTGGATGTGGCTGTCAACGAATCCCGGCGTCACGAGGCCACCCTCCAGATCCACTACCTCGGCGCCCGGGAACTGGCTGCGGCCGACGGCATCGCTGCCTACCCATGCGATCACATCGCCGCGCACCGCCATCGCGGTGGCGTCGGGGTGGGTGGGGCTATGCACCCGGCCATTCACCAGCAGCGTCGTGGAAATCTGGGTCACAGGCCAAAACTACTTGTAACAACGCCGAAGCCAATCAGGTCGAACCGGGCTAAGGCCCGGGCCGCCATGGGGGCTCGTCGCTAACGGGATTCTTCAACGCGGGCGGCGCGAAGTCGGTGACGTCGATGACCTCGCCGTCGATGTAGTCGCGGCCACCGCCGGAGTAGCCGCGACGGGAGTCGGCTGTGAAAGCCGTCGGGTCATTGATCAGCGGCACCCGCCGCTGCAAACCACGCAGAGCAATCGCGGTCAGTCCAGGGCCGGCGACGGCCCGTATTGGCGGTACCAGCAGCAACAACCCCAAAGCCGTGGTGACCAATCCGGGAACGAGGACCAGCCCGGTGGCCACGGTGACCAGCGCACCGTCGCTCACCACCCTCCGCGGTTCCTTCAGGCCCGACCGCAACTGGCCGAGTTGGTGGATGAGCTGCGACCCCGCCATCGGGGCCAAAAGTCCCCACCCAAGGACGAACGTGGCCAGCAAGATCAGGAGGGTCCAGCCCCACCCGATCGTCGACACCAGCGCGAAGATCACCGCCAGCTCGACGACGGCGTAGACGAGTAACAGCCGGCTCATCATGTAACGCCAACGTCTGCCGATCACGCCTGAGTTCCCCTGGTGGTGCACATCGCGGCTGCAGTTAGATGACGATATGACGACGATTGAGATCGATACCCCAGACGGACCGATCGATGCGCTACTGGATATTCCCCGAGGGCAAGGCCCGTGGCCGGGTGTGGTGGTGATCCACGACGGGGTCGGCTACGGGCCGGACAATGAACTGATTTCCAAGCGCATCGCGCAGGCAGGTTATGCGGCGCTCACTCCGAATATGTTCGCCCGGGGCGGCCGCGCCCGATGCATCGCCAGGGTCATGCGCGAGCTGCTGACGAAGCGCGGCCGCGCCCTTGACGACATCTTGGCTGCTCGCGATCACTTGCAGTCGATGTCGGAATGTACGGGGCGCGTCGGCATCGCCGGCTTCTGCATGGGTGGTGGTTTCGCACTCATTATGTCGCCCAGAGGGTTTGGCGCCTCTGCGCCGTTCTACGGCACCCCACTGCCGCGCAACTTGAGTGAGACGCTGGACGGGGCGTGCCCGATTGTCGCGAGCTTCGGTCAACGTGACCCGCTAGGTGTGGGCGCGCCCGCGAAATTGCGTGAAGTGACCAGAAGCAAGAACATCACCGCCGATATCAAGGCCTACCCCGGCGCGGGGCACAGCTTCGCCAACAAACTCCCCGCGCAGCCACTGCTTCGCATCACCGGTTTCGGCTACAACCGGGCCGCGGCCGACGACGCCTGGAGCCGAGTCTTTGCATTCTTCGGCGAACATCTGGGAGCAGGAGCAACGACGTAGTGTTAGCCACGTACCGCGCATACTGGCCGCGCATCGGCGCTCTCATCGCGATGCTCGTCGGTGCTGTGACCGCCATGGCGGGCGGACGGCTGACGAAGCCCCAATGAGTACGTGGAGCCCGTGTACTCTCCCGGCCAATTCAATCACGGTCTGTTCAAGAGCGACTCGCCGCGCAATTACCCATTGAACGCACAAACGGCTAAGCAAATGGGCCCATACGATGTCCGAGCCAGCAACGCCACAGAAGGTATCGAGGGTCATAGCCGATCGGGCTAATATGTCGGCGCGCTGGTCTGGTACTGAGCCAAGCGAGGATATGGCATGACTCGGCACTGAAACCGTTGCGCCGGTGAGATATGCCGGAAGCATTCAGTCCGGGATGGCAACCAGGACACGGCCGTTGCGGGGTCCATTGTCGACGTGGTCGTGCGCCGCGGCGATCCCGGCGAGCGGGTGAGGGGGTGCAATGGCGATCCTCAACGCACCGGCTCGGACGGCCGCCGTCAGATCATTTCCGGCCTGCTGCTTGGCTTCAGCGGAGAAGTCATCGCCGCCTAGCAGCCGCAGTGTAGTGTTGACGAACAACATTGGCCAGAAAGGCAATTCCGGTCGATCGGCGCGGCTCGCGTAGGCGGCGATCACCGCGTCGTTGGCCACGACCGCCGCGTCCAGGTCGGCGTTGTCGGAAAAAGCCACCTCCACGATGCGGTCCACTCCGCCGGGGGCAAGCGCGCGGACGGCAGTTGACGCGTCCTCGTTGTCGAGCGCGATGGCATGGGAAACCACGGACGTATCCACGTTGTCGAGGTCTTTGCTGTGAACGACGGTGCCGATGACGGTGGCGCCGCCCCAGTGCGCCAGCTGAGCAGCCAGCGAACTTACCGAACCCAGCACCCCATGCACCAGTACGGTCTTGCCAGCGACCGGCCCGTCGCTGAACACAGCCCGGTGTGCCGTGATCCCTGGAATACCGAGGCAGGCGCCTATCTCATCGGAGACTTCATCAGCCAGCGGAACAGCCTGCCGGTGCGGCACGCAGGTCAGCTGGGCGGCGGTACCGAACGGCCGGTATGACTGGGCGCCATAGGTCCACACCCGTTGGCCGATCCGGTTGCTGTCGACACCGTCGCCGACGGCGTCGATCACACCGCTGCCGTCGCTGTGCGGGATGATCCGCGGAAAGCTCATCGGAGTTCCCTGCCAGCCGGCTCGCTTTTTGGTGTCGCCGGGATTGATCCCGGAGAAGCTGACTCGTACCCGGACCTCGCCCGGGCCAGGTTCGGGAGTCGGCAGCTCTCCGACTTGCAACACATCCGCCGCAGGACCCTGCCGGTCATACCAGGCCGCCAACACCTCAGCCACCTCCACGAAACGGCACGCAACCGCGTCGACGAATATACATTCCATGGAAACATAGCACTCGTCTGGCACGCGGGCGAGAACGCCAAAACCGGCTGGCCGCTGGGAAAACCGCGCAAATAAGATCGAAATGGCGATGGCGAGGGTGTGACCCGGTTCAGGCGCTCGACCGCGCCTCGTCGTCGCTGGTGTTGGCCGCGCGCAGTTTGACGATGGTGGAGTAAAACTGCCGCAGCGATCGTTCTGGCATGGCCGATCCGATCCGTGCCTGCAGTTCGCCCTCAAATACCTTGGCGGCCTTGGCCAAGACGCGCCGTCCCGCTGTGGTGAGCAGGATGATCGAGGAACGGCGGTCGCCGGGATTCGCGCGACGAACGCAGTAGCCGGCGGCTTCGATGCGGTCGACAAGCTTGCTGGCGCCGCCGACTGTTATGGAGAGCTCCTCGGCGATGTCGTACACACGGCACGACGGACGCCGGGCGATGACTTGCATGGGCTCAAACCTGCTCAGCGGCAAGTTGAACTCAGCGCGCAGCCGAGCGTCGACTGCGTTCCACAGCTCGGTTTCGAAACGGACCAACTGATGGAAAAGATCCGGCAAATCGGTCATGACCATCCATCTCAGGCGCCCTGCCGCGTAGTGGGTCTCAGGTCAAAGTCCATTCCACGGTACCTGCTTCCAGGATGGCCAAATGGCCGCGACATCGTCACGGCGCCGGATCGGCGTGCGTTGCGTTTAGCTTCTGCGACACGACGGTCGCGAAGGTGTGCGTATCGCCAGGCCAGCGCGCCGACAGGTAGCTGCCGTCATCAACCACGAATGCCGGCCGCGAGTCGGTCGCGGTGTCCCTTACCATTCCGGAGGACTTGAGCCACCAGTGCGGCGATCCGCGGACGACGTCACAGAAATCCGTTGGATCTTCAAGGGCACGGGTGACTTCGGACTGCACTGACATGTACCCGCCGGGCTGGCCGGGCTCCTCGGTGTAGGTCCGGTAGTAATTGGGATCCCAGAATCGGGTGATCCGGGTGAGCCGCCAGGCGAGGCGCTCCATTGCCCATGTCAAGGCTGTGGTCTTGCGTCCGTAGAGCACCGAGCGACCTGTGGTGGGATCAACGCTGCGCGCGGCAAGCAATACACCGTGACAGATCGCGGCCACGATCAGCCCACCAGCAAAGGCGTCCACGACCAGCCGCTGCAGTATGTCGCTGTCGATGTAGCGGCGCATTCCGCGGGCGCGATGCCCGCCGGGCAGTAGCAGCGCGTCGATGCCGTCGAGGGTGGCCTGAGTCCAGCTGACGGGATGCTGGTACTCGGCTGACCGCACCATGTCTTGATACGCGCTGCGGCCGTCCTTATTTGCCCGCAGCATCAGCCCGATTAGCGGGATAGCGCCCAACACCGGTAGCGCCGACCAGATGTCCAGCCCGCGGCCGGTGACCATCATGTCGTCAGCCGCCCCGGGTTTGCCGCTCTCGGTGGCGAAGACCACCCGATGACCGTTGCGGGTCAAAACGCGCCAGCTGACTGCGACCTCGGTGGGATCGAAGTCGCGGTCCGGAATCGGGATCAGGACAGTACCCATCGGCGTTAGCGTTCGGCCACCCTGAGCTCGAGACCGACATTGTTTTCCATGCCGCCGCGCAGCTTGCTGACAAGGTTGAACAGTCGGCCCTGGATGCCGTAGCGCCTGCCGATCGCGTCGTACACAGCGCCCGTTTGCGACTTGTCGAGGATCGCCGCGGTGCCCTCGACAGCCTCGCTGGTCGGGCGGCCGCCCAGGGTGCAGGTCGCCAACGTCACCCGGGGTTTATTGCGGATCCGCTTGACCTTCCAAGACTTTTCCTCGGAGATGACCAGTAACCGGTCACCGTCGACGGCGGCCCAGATTGGAGTCGGCTTGGGTCGGCCGTCGTTGGTGAAGGTGGTCAGCAGGATGTATCGCGCCTTGGCGAGGTCGGCGAGGGTAGGTGTCACGGTGTCAACCTACCGCCGAGCGGACGCGACGTTGACATTCTCAGCCATCAGCTGCAATAGTCAGCTGGCCTTAAACGAAAACATAATTTTCATTTAAGGCCTACCGAAGTGAGGGAACTGTGAGCGACCCGAAGAAGCCGATGGCGTGGTTGCCTTTCTCGATCGCTGAGGCGGCGTTATCGGAAAACGGTGGCGCCCTCGGCCTAGCAGAAGCGTGGTTGTATTTCTTGGACCGACTCCGCCGAGCCGCGGAGGTGGTGGAATCCGACCCGGCGTGCCGAAATCGCGTCGATCTCGCCGCGGGTGTGCGGCATCTGCTCGTGCTGCTCACCGCAGGTATCGACGAGGCGTCGCGGTTCGATCCGGATCCGATCTTGTGTGTCCAGCCCACCAGTACCGACGACATCGTGACCTGGGGAATGGAGTGTCCGGACTGCATTTACACCCGCGCCGTGTTGCGTGGCGGGGAGAGTTACCGGCTGTTCGGTAACCGCGGCACCGCACGCTACGTCGGGCTGCAGACGATGAACGGCATCGTGGCAACTGCCAACCAACTGGTCGACGAACTCGAGGTGGATGCCGAGGGGAACTTCGATGTGGTGCTGTCAGCCGATGAGCGACCGGGAAATTGGATGCGGATGGAGGGCGACCATCCCACGTTGACGGTGCGGCACTTCTTCTACGACTGGGATACCGAGGTGGCATCGTCGCTGAACATTGAGCGGCTCGGCGACGCGGTGGCGGCCAAGGGCCCTTCGGTCGATCCGGACATTGCTGTATCGCGGCAGCTGGTCGCCCTCGGCGATTTCGTCCAAGACAACTTGGCGTTCTTCCTGCAATTCGGTGCCGCGGCGCCGCCGAACGGCTTCCTTCCGCCGATCGACCGCACTGACATCGGCGCGGCGGCGGAGAACAGGCCGGTAATCGGTCGGTGGGAGCTGCGCCCCGACGAGGCGCTCATCGTCGAAGTGGAACCGCCCGAAGGAATCTACTGGAGTTTTTCCATCGGCAACCCGTGGTGGGAGACCATTCATTACGGGCGCCACCAGTCCAGCCTGAATGCCCGTCAGGCTGTGGTGGATTCCGACGGGCTGGTGCGTGTGGTGCTGTGTGCTGAGGATCCCGGGATCGCGAATTGGCTCGACACCGCAGGCCACAGCAACGGCCCAATCATCCTGCGCTGCGTGCGAACCAAAACGGCGCCGACACCGGCGACCCGAGTCGTGCCGTTCGACGACATCCGCGCGGAGTTGCCCTCGGACACAACGACGGTCACCGCCAACGAGCGGGCATCAATCCTCGCGGCACGTCGCCGCGCCGTGCGCGAAAGGTTCGGACGGTGACATTCGACGCTGACGAATTGGAAGACGGTGCTTGCGCCGCAACGGGTCTCGGGGATTTCGGCTCGCCCTACTATCGCGAGGGACTCGAACGCATCGTGGAAGCCCTGAACACCGAAGCAGACCTCAACGACATGGGCCGGGTCATCCAGCACGCGACCATCAGCAACGCCTTGATTCAACGCCTCAAGATCGAGGACACCTACACCCAGCACCCCGAGATCGACGACCAGGAGATCGGCGGCCCCGTCTTTGTGATCGGGTTACCCCGCACCGGGACCACCGCGCTGAGCCAATTGGTGGCTGCCGACCCTCAATTCCGGTCACTGCGGATGTGGGAGTCCCAAGCGCCCACCCCGCCGCCGGAGGCTGCCACCCAACACACCGATCCGCGGATCGCACACGCGGCGGCCAGCCTGAAGCTGCTCGACGACATGTTCCCGCTGATGAAAACGCTGTACAACTCTGAGCCCACGGCACCGACCGAATGCCAAGACCTGATGGGAATGAGCTTTCGCACGTTTCACTTCGACGGCGCCGTCCGCGCACTCGGATATCTCGCGTGGCTGATGGACTGCGACATGCGCGAGACCTACACCTTTCACCGGCGAGTGCTCAAGCTGTTGCAATGGCACTGTCCACCGGTGCTGTGGCACCTCAAGACCCCCGTGCACATGTTCGCCCTCGACGCACTGGTCGAGGCATACCCCAACGCCAAATTCCTTTGGAGTCATCGCGATCCGGCCAAGGTGATGGGCTCGGTGTGCAGCCTTATCCAGTACGTGCGCAGCTGGAGCAGCGACCGCAACGACGCCAAGGAACTCGGCGCCGAGCAAGTCGACAGCTGGGCTGAAGGTGTACGGCGGGCAATGGATTTCCGCAACCGGGCGGGCGACGACCGATTCGCCGATGTCTCGTTCGCCGATTTGCAAACTGATCCGGTACACACCCTGCAAACCAGCTACGAGTCCCTAGGCTTGAGCTTCACCGATGCCACCCTGCACTCCGTCAAGCAGTGGGCCCAGGAGCATAGACCGGGCTCCCGTGGCACACATGACTATGACCTGGCCGACTACGGCCTGACACCCGAAGGCGTTCGCGAGCGGTTTGCGGACTACCTCGCCGCCTACGATGCGACTGCGTGACCACGTGAGTGCTCCTCGCACGCGGCGACGTGACAAGCTGGGTCCGGACCCAACGGTGCGCCGCGAGATCTTGGCCGCCGCATCAACAACTCTGCGCGAGCATGGAGTTCGAGGCCTGAGCATCGCCGCGATCCTGGAACACGCAAATCTGAGCACCCGCGCGTTCTATCGGCATTTCGGCTCCAAGGACGAATTGGTTGCCGCGGTTTTCCTCGAGACCGCTCGCGTCGAGAAGCGCCGGCTCCGACGCCGAATGGCTGCTGCCACCACGGAGGTTGACGCGGTGGCGGCGTGGATCGACGGGCGACTCGACTTGGCGTTCGACGACAACGTCAGATCTGATTTGCGGCGCCTGTCGCTGGAGGCTCAAACGCAGACGTTCGCCACCCCCGGTCTGGTTCAGCCCGCGTACGCGGAGATGCTCAAGCCACTCAGCGAAGCACTTCAGCGCGGCCTGCGGCGCGGGGTGTTCCACCACATCGATCCGGTGACCGAAGCCCAGTTCATCCATGCCGTGGTGTGGGCGGGCATTGACCGCCAATGGGCGACGGGCGATTGCGACCGCGACGATCTCCGCCAACGCATTCTGCGTTTCTGCTTGGGTGGGCTGGGCGTGACACCGGAAGTGATCGAGCAGATTTGCTCTAACAACTGACCAAGGGAGACAACGATGGATCTGGGTTTCGCTGGATCGACAGCCGTGGTCACCGGCGGCAGCAAGGGAATGGGACTTGCCATTGCCGAAACCCTTGCGGCCGAAGGAGCCAGCGTGGCGGTGATGGCGAGAAGACGTGAAGCGCTCGATGCCGCGGTGACATCGCTGCGCGAGGCTGGCGCTCCGGACGCCGTGGGAATCAGCGTGGATATGGCTGATGCCAAGTCCATCGCCGATGCCTTCGCCGCAGTCTCGGAGCGTTGGCGTCAACTCAATTGCCTTGTCCACACCATTGGACCGGGCGATGGCTATTTTGAGCAGATGGATGACGCGCAATGGGATGCGGCGTTCGCCCTCGGCACCATGTCGGCCGTGCGGTCGATCCGAGCCTCGTTGCCGCTGCTGCGCTCTGCGGATTGGGCCCGCATCGTGACGTTGTCCGCGCACTCGATTCAGCGGCAGAACCCACGCATTGTCGCCTATACGGCGTCGAAGGCAGCATTGGCCAGCGTGACCAAGAACTTGTCCAAAAGCCTTGCCAAGGACGGCATCCTGGTCAACTGCGTGTGCCCGGGAACGATCGTGACTGCCAGCTTTACCGAACAACTCAGGGACATCCTCGCCGCCGACGGCCTCGACGCCACTGACCCGCGCGATGTCATGACCTGGATCGACAACAACTTTCACCAGCCCTGCGACCTCGGTCGTGCCGGGCTCCCCGAAGAGGTCGCTTCTCTTACCGCTTATTTGGCGTCCCGACGAAACGGTTACGTCACCGGCGCCACGGTCAACGTGGATGGCGGATCGGACTTCGTCTGAGATTGAGGCGGCGGCTAGCCTTCCAGGTCACCCTCGGTTTCCAACAACGCCTGACGTAGCCCGTCAAGGGTTTCCGGTTGCGGGTCTGCCCACATTCCGCGGCCTGCGGCCTCCAGCAGCCGCTCGGCCATGCCGTGCAGTGCCCACGCGTTGGACTCCGCCATGAACTTCCGGTTCTCCTGATCCAGCACGTAGCGCTCGGTGAGTTGTTCGTACATCCAGTCGGCCATCACCCCCGCAGTGGCGTCGTAGCCGAACAGGTAGTCGACCGTCGCGGCCATCTCGAATGCGCCTTTGTACCCATGCCGCCGCATCGCCGCCATCCAGCGGGGATTTACCACGCGGGCGCGGAATACTCGTGTGGTCTCCTCCAACAAGGTGCGGGTGCGGATTGCGTCGGGTCTGGTGTTGTCGCCGATATAGGCGGCGGGTGCTTGTCCGGTCAGTGCCCGCACCGTGGCCACCATGCCACCGTGGTACTGGAAGTAGTCGTCGGAGTCGGCGATGTCATGTTCGCGGGTGTCGGTGTTCTTGGCGGCCACCGCGATTCGTCGGTACTGCCGGTTCATATCGTCGATCGCCTCGCAGCCATCCAGATCGCGCCCGTAGGCGAAGCCGCCCCAAGCGGTATACACCTGAGCGAGGTCTGCGTCGTCGCGCCAGTTGCGGCTGTCGATCAGCTGCAGCAGCCCGGCACCGTAGGTTCCCGGCTTCGACCCAAAAATCCTTGTGGTCGAACGTCTTTTGTCGCCATGCTGTGCCAGGTCCGCCTGGGCATGGGCGCGCACGTAGTTCATGTCCACGGGCTCATCGCGGTCAGCGACTAATCGCACGGCGTCGTCGAGCATGATCACGACGTGCGGGAAGGCGTCCCGGAAGAACCCCGAGATGCGCACGGTCACATCGATGCGCGGGCGGCCCAGCTCGGCCAGCGGAATCGGCGTCAGCCCTACGACCCGCCGCGACGCGTCGTCCCAGACCGGTCTAACGCCCAGTAGTGCAAGGACTTCGGCGATGTCGTCACCGGCAGTGCGCATCGCCGACGTGCCCCACACCGATAGTCCAACCGATTGCGGCCACTGCTCATGGTCGTTGCGGTAGCGGGTCAGCAACGAATCCGCCAGCGCCACGCCGGCTTCCCAGGCCAGCCGGGACGGCACCGCTTTGGGATCGACCGAGTAGAAGTTGCGACCGGTGGGCAGCACGTTGACCAGGCCCCGCAGCGGCGACCCCGACGGCCCGGCCGGAATGAACCGGCCGTCCAGCGCCCGCAGCACCTGATCGATTTCGGCGGCGCTGCCGGCGAGGCGGGGTACTACTTCGGTGGCCGCGAACCGTAGCACAGCTGCGACGTCGGCGCTGTCGGTGAGGGTTTCGGCGGTATCGCGATCCCACCCGCCGGCCTGCAGCGCCGCGACCAGCTCGCGGGCCGTTGCCTCGGCCTGGTCAACCGAGGACCGTTCGTCGGTGCCGTCCTCAGCCAGGCCCAATGCCTGTCGCAGGCCCGGGATGGTCTGCTCGCCACCGAATAGCTGGCGGGCCCGCAGGATGGCCAGCACCAGGTCGAGTTCGGCTTCCCCCGTTGGCTTTTGCCCAAGGATGTGCAACCCGTCACGGATCTGGACGTCCTTGATCTCGCACAGCCAGCCGTCGATGTGCAGGATCATGTCATCGAACGAGTCTTCGGCGGGCCGCTCGGCCAGGCCCAGGTCGTGGTCCATCTTCGCGGCCCGGATGAGCGTCCAGATCTGCTGCCGGATGGCGGGCAGCTTGGCGGGATCCAACGCGGCGACGGTGGCGTACTCGTCGAGCAACTGCTCCAAACGCGCCATGTCGCCGTAGGTTTCGGCGCGCGCCATCGGCGGGATGAGGTGGTCGACGAGTACCGCGTGGGCTCGCCTCTTGGCCTGGGTGCCCTCGCCGGGATCGTTGACCAGGAACGGATAGATCATCGGTAGGTTGCCCAACGCCGCATCGGATCCGCAGGCCGCCGACATGCCCAGTGTCTTTCCGGGCAGCCACTCCAGGTTGCCGTGCTTGCCCAGATGCACCACGGCGTGGCACCCGAATCCGGCGTCCAGCCAGTGGTAGGCGGCCAGGTAGTGGTGGCTGGGCGGCAGGTCCGGGTCGTGGTAGATGGCTACCGGATTCTCCCCGAAGCCGCGGGGCGGTTGCACCATCAGCACGAGGTTGCCCGCCTGCATTGCGGCGATGACGATCTCGCCGTCGGGATCATTGGTGCGGTCCACGAACAGATCGCCGGGTGGCGGGCCCCAGTGCTTTTCTACGGCGCCGGTGAGTTCGGCGGGCAGCGTCCCGAACCAGGCCCGATAGTCTTTGGCGGAGACCCTGATTGGATTGCCGGCCAGTTGCCCGTCGGTGAGCCAGTCGGGATCCTGTCCGCCGCGTTCGATCAGGCCGTGAATCAGGGCATCGCCATCCGCGGCCTCGACGCCGGGCAGGTCGCCCACCTGATACCCGCGCTCGCGCATCGCCCGCAGCAGCGCGACCGCGCTGGCCGGGGTGTCCAGTCCGACCGCGTTGCCGATCCGGGCGTGCTTGGTGGGATACGCCGAGAACACCACGGCCACCCGCTTGTCGGCGGGTGCGACATGTCGCAGCTGAGCGTGCCGGACCGCTAGGCCCGCGACGCGCGCGCAGCGCTCCGGATCGGCGACATAGGAGATCAGCCCGTCGTCGTCAATTTCTTTGAACGAGAACGGAACTGTGATGATGCGGCCGTCGAACTCGGGCACGGCCACTTGACTGGCCACGTCGAGCGGGCTGAGGCCGTCGTCGTTCTCGCACCAGTGACTGCGGGGGCTGGTCAGACACAAACCCTGCAAGATCGGAATGTCCAGGGCCGCCAGATGTTCGACGTTCCAGCTGTCGTCGTCGCCACCGGCGGACACTGTCGCCGGCTTCAGTCCCCCGGCGGCCAGCACGGTGGCCACCATGGCGTCGGCGTCGCCAAGCCGTTGCAGCAGTTCCGGTTCGGCGGTACGCAGCGACGCGCAGTAGACGGGCAGCGCTCGCCCGCCAGCATCTTCGATAGCCCGGCACAGCGACTCGATGTATGCGGTGTTTCCGGCCAGGTGCTGCGCCCGGTAGTACAGCACCGCGATCTTCGGGCCGGTGTTTCCGGCGTCCGGTCGCTCCAGCTCGCCCCAGGTCGGCGTCGTCACCGGCGGCGTGAACCCGAAGCCGCTCATCAGCACGGTGTCCGACAGGAAGGCGTGCAGCTGGCGCAGGTTATCCACGCCACCGTGAGCCAGGTAGATGTGGGCCTGCACCGCGATGCCGGCCGCCAGCGTGGACATGCCGGTCAACTCGGCGTCCGCGGCCTGCTCGCCGCTGACCAGCACCGTCGGGACCCCGCTGGCGATCACGGTGTCGATGCCGCTCTGCCACGCACGGTATCCGCCGAGGATCCGCACCACCACGATCGAGGCGTCGGCCAGCAGGTCAGGCAGCTCTTCTTCGGACAGTCGCGACGGGTTGGCCCACAGATAGTTCTTTCCGCTGGAACGGGCCCTGATCAGGTCGGTGTCGGACGTCGACAACAGCAGGACGGTCGGCTCAGCCACCCATCATTCGTACCGCAGTGGGGCTTAGTGATGAGCCGCGGTACCGGATAGCGTGAAGTGATGAATGCTGCGTCGGTTGCGGAAAAAGTCATTGCCATCACCGGTGGGGCGCGCGGGATCGGCCTGGCTACCGCCACGGTGTTGCAAGGTTTGGGCGCCAAGGTCGCCATCGGAGATATCGACGAATCAGCCGTCAAGGCGACGGGCAGCCGGTTGGGACTGCGGGTTTGCCGCCGGCTCGAGGTGACGGATCCCCAATCCTTCGCCGAGTTTCTCGACGATGTCGAAGATCAGCTGGGGCCCCTCGACGTCTTGGTGAACAACGCCGGCATCATCGCGGTGGGTAGCGCCGTTGACGAGGCCGATGCCGTCACCCGGCGGGTGCTTGATGTCAACATCTACGGCGTAATCCTGGGCACCAAGCTGGCTGCCCAACGGATGTTGCCTCGCGGGCAGGGTCACATCGTCAACGTCGCGTCGTTGGGTGGCGTGCTGCCGACCGAGGGCATCGCAACCTATTGCGCGACAAAGCATGCCGTGCTCGGATACACCGACACCGTTCGCATGGAGAACCGTGGACGCGGCGTCCACTTCTCGGCAATTATGCCTACCTTGACCAACACCGAAATGGTTACCGGTGTCGGACATGCGAGGGGCTTCAAGAATGCCGAGCCGGAGGACGTTGCCCAGGCAGTCGCCGCCTTGATTGCCAAACCAAAGCCGCGCGTGGTGGTTCCCCGTTCGATGGGGGTCGTCGCGTCGGCTCAGCGTTTGATGCCCCAACGCGTAGGAGAGGCACTTGGGCGCTTATTGGGCACGGGGCGCGTTTTCACCAGCGACGTGGAGGTCTCGAAGCGCAAATCATATGGCCAGCGCACCGGGACGTCGTAAATCCGGATCATGACTTCAGCGTCCTCGGCGATCTCGAACCTGCCTGCCATGTGGGCGTTGCTCTCCGCGTATCGGCCCACGCGACACTTGACCGGGGCGCCTGACCATAGGGCACACAGCGATCAAACGGTGGCGGATTGCATTCGACGTACACGCTTGAGCGCGAGTCTTTCAGCCCGCATCGATAAGGCCGGGGAGAGGCGTTCCAGGTACCACAATGCCTTCCACCACTCCGGCACCACAATAATCGCGTCTCCCCGGAACACGGCGCGAAGGACGCGCTCGGCGAACTTTTCGGGTGCCATCGGCCGGAATGGCTCCCAGAATTTGAGTAGCTGCTCGTCGCTGACGCCGTTGTACCGCCCGTACTTGCCGAAGGTGAGGATCGGGGTCCGAATCGCGCCTGGACACAGTACCGACACTTGCACGCCGTGGCGCTCGGCCTCCACCCGCAACACCTTCGAGATCCCGACGACGGCGTATTTGGTGGCTGTGTAGCTCGCCGAACCGGGTGCGGCGACGAGACCAGCCATTGAGGCGGTGTTCACGATGTGGCCGGAGTGCTGCCGGATCATGATCGGATACACCGCTTGGATGCCGTGCACCACACCGCCCAAGTTCACCTCGAAGACATCGTTCCAGTCATCAAGCGTGTATGAGTCGACCTCACCGCCGACCCCAATGCCGGCATTGTTGAACAGGTAGTCGATCTGCCCCGATTGCTGCACCGCCTCGGCGACAGCGCGCTCGAACGACGGGTAGCTGCGCACATCCAGCTCGATCGCGTGCGCCTTTGCGCCACCGCTGTTGAGGCGTTGCGCCAGCTCCTGCGCCGAGCCGATCTGACGATCGGCGATCCAGACCTCAGCACCTTCGTCGACCAGCTTGGTGGACAACGCCGCGCCGATGCCGGACGCGCCGCCGGTAACGAATGCAACCTTGCCTGATGCAGTCGACCCCATTGCCGAAGGATAATCTCTCGCGTTCGCAAGTAGAAGAAAAATGTTCTTCGATGGCTCGGTGTCACGGCCTCTCAAGCCTTTTCGCCGACCCCTGCTTAGCTGACAGGGGGAAGAACAC
>DATIOT010000100.1:0-3783 GCA_035472875.1 Mycobacterium sp. | reverse complement strand
ACACGTTTTGTGGTCTGATCTGGGCGAAATCCGTACCGTCGCGGTCGACCCGGCGATCACGGGCCACGGCGTGGGCCACGCGATCGTCAACCGGCTTCTCGAGGTCGCTCGCGAGCTGCAGTTGCAGCGCCTGTTCGTGTTGACCTTCGAGACCGAGTTCTTCGGCAAGCACGGGTTCACCGAGATCGAGGGCACGCCGGTCACAGCCGAGGTGTTCGATGAGATGTGCCGGTCCTATGACATCGGAGTCGCCGAATTCCTGGACCTGAGCTACATCAAGCCGAACATCCTGGGCAACTCCCGAATGCTGCTGGTGCTTTAACCGCTACCCGTCGGGCTCGCTGTTGGATCCACCGTCGGCCCCCCGGATCGCGGCCAACGTCGCCGCCAGCTCGTCCGGCTTGACCAGCACCTCGCGCGCCTTGGATCCCTCGCTGGGCCCGACGATGCCGCGGGTCTCCATCAGATCCATCAAACGGCCCGCTTTGGCGAAGCCGACGCGCAGCTTGCGCTGCAGCATCGAGGTGGAGCCGAACTGACTGGACACCACCAGCTCGACGGCTTGCAGGAACACATCCATGTCATCGCCGATGTCCGGGTCGACGTCGGTGCGTTCACTGGTCGGCTTGGCGGCGGTCACGCCTTCGGTGTATTCGGGCTCGGCCTGGTCTTTGCAGGCGTTGACGACGGCGTGGATCTCCTCGTCGGTGATGAACGCACCCTGCAGCCGCAGGGGCTTGCTGGCTCCCATCGGCAGGAACAGACCGTCGCCCATCCCGATCAGCTTTTCCGCGCCCGCCTGGTCGAGGATCACCCGGCTGTCGATGAGCGACGATGTCGCAAAAGACAGCCGGGCCGGCACGTTGGTCTTGATGAGCCCGGTGACCACGTCCACCGACGGGCGCTGGGTGGCCAGCACCAGATGGATGCCCGCGGCACGGGCCTTCTGGGTGATCCGCACGATGGCGTCCTCGACGTCACGCGGCGCGGTCATCATCAAGTCGGCCAGCTCGTCGACGATCGCCACGACGTACGGGTAGGGCCGGTATTCACGCTGGCTGCCCAGCGGCGCCGTGATGGCACCGGATCGCACCTTCTTGTTGAAGTCGTCGATGTGGCGCACCCTGGACGCCTGCATGTCCTGGTAGCGCTGCTCCATCTCCTCGACCAGCCACGCCAGCGCAGCCGCGGCTTTTTTCGGCTGGGTGATGATCGGAGTGATCAGATGTGGAATGCCTTCATACGGCGTCAGTTCCACCATCTTCGGGTCGATCAGGATCATCCTGACCTCTTCCGGAGTGGCCCGGGTCAACAGCGATACCAGCATGGAGTTGACGAAGCTGGACTTGCCGGATCCCGTGGAGCCGGCGACCAACAGGTGCGGCATCTTGGCCAGGTTGGCCGAGATGAAGTCGCCTTCGATGTCCTTGCCGAGCCCGATCACCAGTGGGTGGTGGTCGCGGCGGGTCGACGGCGCAGTGAGCACGTCGGCCAGGCGCACCATTTCCCGATCGGTGTTGGGGACCTCGATACCGACGGCTGACTTGCCGGGGATCGGGGCCAGCATGCGGACACTCTCGCTGGCCACCGCGTAGGCGATGTTCTTCTGCAGTGCGGTGATCTTTTCCACCTTGACGCCGGGCCCCAGCTCGACCTCGTAGCGGGTGACGGTGGGTCCGCGGGTGCACCCGGTGACGGCCGCGTCGACCTTGAACTGGTTGAGCACCTCGCTGATGGCGTCGGCCATGAGGTTGTTGGCGGCACTGCGTTTCTTGGGCGGATCACCAGCGACCAGCAGGCTTAGTGACGGCAGCGTGTAGGGACCCTCGACCACCCGGTCCCGGGCCTGGGCGTCATGTTTCCGGGCGCCACGACGGCGGCTCCGCGCGACGGCAGGTTCCGGAACGGTCGGAGCTTCGTCGTCGAAGGCGACCTGAGGAGAGTCGGCTGACGGCCACGCCTGTGGTTCGTGTTGAGGGTCAAAAGACGCGTCGTCGTAGTAACCGTCGGAAAAGTCCTCGCGCGCGCCGACGTCCGCGTCGTCGTCGAACTCGTCCGCGTAGTCGTATTCAGAATCGTCGGCGTACTCGCGCAGGAACAGCCGAGTGCCGAACATGGCACGCACCGCGTCGGGCACCTCGCGGATCGTGGTCCCGGTCAGCAACAGCAGCCCGAACAGCGCACCGATGAACAGCAGTGGCGCGGCGATCCAGGCCGTCAACCCGTCCGACAACGGACCGCCGATGGCAAAGCCGATGAATCCTGCCGCGCGACGACGTAACTCCGGGTCTTCCGGGGAACCGGACCACAGGTGGCGTAGGCCGAGCACCGACAGCGCAATCAAGCTCGCGCCGAGAATCAGCCTGGGCCGAGCGTCTGGGTTTGGCTGCGTCCGCATCAGCGTCACCGCCACCCCGGCCGTGACCACCGGCAGCACGAGGACAGCCGAGCCGATGAATGTCCGGAGCACGACGTCGACCCATGCGCCGATCGGCCGGGCGGCGTCGAACCAAGAGCTCGCCGCGACCACGACAGCAAGGCCGAGCAGAATCAGCGCGATTCCATCGCGGCGGTGTCCGGGCTCGATGTCGCGGGCCCGCCCGATTGACCGCGCCGCGCCGCCGGTACCCCGTGCCGCCATCAGCCAGGTGGCGCGCATGGCCCGGCCACAGGTGAGCCCCGCGGCAACCAACAACGAGTGATTGCGCCGTCTGGCGGGCCTGCTCGCCCTCCTGCGGGGCGCTGCTGCTCGCGCACTTCGGGACCGGCCTCGCGAAGTGGCCTTTGACCTGCTCGTTCGGCTTCCGGAGCGGGCGACGGTCTTACTAGCCATAGGGCCAAGCCTAGTCGCAATCGCCCCATATTTACCATCTGCCACACGGGTCACAAAAACGTATCAGTTGGGTCATCGTCGCGTCTTAGCATGGCGAAATGGCTGAAACTACTGCTCTTCAACCCGCAGCAAGCATGCCGACAGCCAGCAAGGTGCTGTGCGCGATCTACGCCGTTATCGCGATCGCCGCGTTGGCGGCGACCTGGAGCCAGAACGTCGCCTACCTCGACCACCCCGCGAGGTTTCTCTCCGCATTCCTCGACGACACGAAAACCACGCCCGCGTCGAGGTCGCTGACGGTTGACATCCTGCTCTTCTTCCTCGCCGCCGCGGTGCTCATGGTGGTCGAGGCCAGAAAGCACGACATCAAGTTCGTGTGGCTCTACATCGTGGGCGGAGCCGCCATCGCCATAAGCGTGACGTTCCCCTTATTCCTGATCGCGCGCGAACTCCGCATTGGAAAGACGGCTCCGTCGCGACTGGGCATTGCCGACACCGTTGCACTCGCGGTATTCGCGCTCGTAGTCGCAGCCCTCACCGTTTGGGTGGACGCAGGATGACCGACGCTGCTCGCGCGTGAGTGAGTAGGGTGACAGCCATCCCGCCGCTATACACCCGAGGAGCTCTGGATGCCGGTCGTCGTCGTCGCCACTATTACCGTCAAACCTGAATCGGTCGACACCGTCCGCGACATCCTCACGCGCGCGGTCGAAGAAGTGCACGACGAACCCGGTTGCCAGTTGTACTCGCTACACCAAACGGGCGAGACCTTCGTCTTCGTCGAACAGTGGGCCGATCCCGAGGCGCTGAAGGCGCACAGCTCCGCACCGGCGATCACCAAGATGTTCACGGCGGCCGGCGAGCACCTCGTCGGATCGCCGGACATCAAGATGCTGGAGCCGGTTCCCGCGGGCGACCCGGATAAAGGACAACTGCGCCCGTGACCTACG
>DATIOT010000099.1:0-5556 GCA_035472875.1 Mycobacterium sp. | reverse complement strand
GCCCGAGTCTCCCCCGCAAGGGAGTGGGGTCAGCGCTCGGCAGTCAAGTTTCGCCCACCAGGGCCGTCGGCCCGCATCGTCGTCGGGCTATTGTCGGCAGGCATGCCCGACGACGCGGTCACGGTGGTACTGCCGTGTCTGAACGAAGAGGAGTCACTGCCTGCCGTGCTGGCAGCCATTCCCGTCGGCTATCGGGCGCTAGTGGTCGACAACAACAGCTCCGACGACACCGCCGGGGTCGCGGGCCGTCACGGCGCTCGGGTGGTCGCAGAACCGCGGCCCGGGTACGGCTCGGCGGTGCACGCGGGCGTCGTCGCCGCGACGACCCCGATCGTGGCGGTCATCGACGCCGACGGCTCGATGGATCCTGGCGACTTGCCCCGGCTGGTCGCCGCACTCGAGCAGGGTGTCGATCTGGTGATCGGCCGACGCCGCCCAGTGCCAGGGCTGCACTGGCCGTGGGTCGCCCGGGTGGGCACTGTTGTGATGAGTTGGCGGCTGCGCACCCGCCACGGCCTGCCGGTGCACGACATCGCGCCGATGCGCGTCGCCCGGCGGGAGGCCCTGCTGAATCTGGGTGTGGTCGATAGACGGTCGGGATATCCACTGGAACTGCTGGTCCGCGCCGCGGCTGCCGGCTGGCGCGTCGTTGAGCTCGACGTCAGCTACGGCCCCCGGACGGGCGGCAAATCCAAGGTCAGCGGTTCGTTGCGGGGCAGCATCACCGCGATCCTGGACTTCTGGAAGGTGATTTCATGAGCGGCCTGCCGGTGACCCTGCTGGTGGTCGCCAAAGCACCGGAGCCCGGCCGGGCCAAGACGCGGCTGGCCGCGACGGTCGGCGACCGGGTTGCCGCCGACATCGCCGCCGCTGCGCTGCTGGACACGCTGGACGCGGTGGCCGCCGCGCCGGTGGCGGCACGGGTGGTGGCACTCACCGGCGATTTGGGCGCCGCCGCGAGTGCCACCGAGCTCCGGCAGCGACTTGAGGCCTTTACGGTGATCGAGCAGCGTGGTGACGACTTCGCCGATCGGCTCGCTAACGCACACGCCGACTCGGCCGACGGATATCCGGTACTGCAAATCGGAATGGACACCCCACAGGTAACCGCCGATCTATTGACCGATTGCGCGCGCCGCCTACTCGAGGCGCCGGCCGTGCTCGGGTTAGCGTTCGACGGCGGTTGGTGGGTGCTTGGGGTGCGGACGCCGACGATGGCCGAATGCCTGCGCGGCGTCCCGATGTCTCAACCCGACACCGGGGAGCTCACGTTGAAGGCATTGCGCGACAGCGGCATTGAGGTTACACCGGTGGAACGGCTGGCCGACTTCGACGTCGTCGACGACGTCGCTGCGGTACGCGATGCCTGCGGACCCGCCAGTCGCTTCGCCCGAATCACCCGGGCGGCCGGACTGTAGACGACGTCTGTGCGTCAGCGCACACTCGATGCTGTCAACGCTTCAGGCTCGCCGGCGCAACACCAAGGCGCGCCCGGCGATCCCGACAGCGAACACCGCCAGCCCGGCAATCACCGATTGCCATGGCAACGTGGCGACCAGCAGCAGGCACCCGGCCAGTCCGCAGACGTTCAGGACGCGGCGCCGCGGCGCGGGCAACGTATACGCGGAGGCGTTGGCGATCGCGTAGTAGATCAACACCCCGAACGATGAGAAGCCGATCACCCCGCGCAGGTCGATGGTGGCCACCAGGAAGCAGACGACCACGCCGAGTGCGATCTCGGCGTGGTGCGGTACCCGGTGGCGCGGGTGAACAGCTGCCAGCCAGGCAGGTAGATCCCGATGACGGGCCATCGCCAGCACGGTGCGCCCGAGTCCGGCGATCAGCGCCAGCAGCGCTCCAAGGCTGGCCAACGCAGCTCCGACTGTTATCACCGGCACCAGCGCCGGGCCGCCGGCGGCCCGGACCGCCTCGGCCAGTGGCGCGGCGGCATGCGCGAGCCGGTTGGGTCCCGCGGCCAGCAACGCGGCCACTGCGACGACCAGATAGATCGCCACCGCAATCGCCAGTGCGAGGGTTATCGCTTTGGGGATGGTGCGGGCCGGGTCGCGGACCTCTTCGCCCATCGTTGCGATCCGCGCATAACCGGCAAATGCGAAAAACAGCAGCCCTGCCGACTGCAGAACGCCATAGATCGTGCCCGTAGACCACTGCATTGGGTGCGATGCCTCCGGCTTGGCGACCGCGATCCCGATCACCGTCGCGGCCAGCGCAATCAGTGTGCAGGCCAACAATATTCGGGCCAGCATTGCGGTCTTGGTGACCCCCCGATAGTTCAGCGCGATCAGCAGGACCACTGCGGCGAGCGCGATGATTCGTTGCGCCCACCCTGGCCCCGGAACCGTGTAGCTGGCGATGGTCAGCGCCATCGCCGCGCAGGAGGCGCTCTTGCCGACCACGAATCCCCACCCGGCGATGAAGCCCCACCAAGGGCCGAGGCGTTCACGCCCGTAGATGTACGTCCCGCCCGATGTTGGATAGACCGCGGCCAGTTGCGCGGACGCGGTGGCGTTGCAGTACGCGATCGCCGCCGCCAGCCCCAGCCCGATCAGCAGGCCCGCGCCGGCCGCCCGCGCAGCCGGCCCGAACGCCGAGAACACACCGGCGCCGATCATCAATCCGAGCCCGATCACCACCGCGTCGGCTGTATCGAGCCGACGTGCCAGCCCCGGCTGCTCTTCCATGTCCGCCTACCAATTCGTGACGATGACGGTGTTCACCAGCAGCGCACCGGCGGCATTCAGCGCCAGCCACAGACGATGGGACCGCACCGGTAGCAGCGCGGGCGCCGCGGTGAGCCAGATGGTGAACGGCAGCCAGATCCGTTCCACCTCAGCCTTACTCAGCATGCTCAAGTCCGCGAAGGCGATGGCGGCCAGCATTGCTAGCAGCACCAGGTGAAAACCGGAGCGGCGACGGATCGCGGCCGGGTCGAACACCCGGCTGACTCCTGCGACGCCGCCCAGTCCGATCGCACACACGACGCAGGCCAGGTTGGCCCAGCTCCAGTAACCGAACGGCCGATCATTGGCGATGCCCTGCCAATAACGTTGCTGCACAAGGGTATAGCCGTCGAACCAGTAAAACCCGGCAACGGCGAAAGTCACCGCCACCGCCAGTGCGGCCAAGACGGCCGGACCGAGTGCCCGCAGGGCCGCTCGCCAGTCGGTTGCCGACAGCAGCACCGCCAATGCCGGAATGCCCATCAGCGCCAAGCCATAGCTGAGGAAAACCCCCCAGCCGAGCAGCAGACCCGCGGCGGCCGCAACCAGCGCGGGGAACCGAACCGCACGGTGGACCGCCACCGCCAGCACCGCAAGACCCCACGCCGCGACTCCGGCGAAGTATCCGTCGGCCGAGACCGCCACCCAGATCGCCGTCGGCGCAACCGCGACGAACGGTGCGGCCCGTCGCGCGGTCTGCTCATCGGCCAAGGCGCGGACGGCGATCAGCACGGCCGCCGCGGCGCTGGAGCCGACCACTAGGCACAGCAGGCCGGCCCAGGCGCCACCGTGCAGGCCGATCCGGTCGAGCCACACGAACGTCAAAAGTGCGCCCGGCGGATGCCCCGAGACATGAGTGACCCAGGAGTTCGGCCGGAAGTCGAGAATCCGGCTGGAGAATGTGCGCACCGCCGCCGGGATATCGGTGATGCTCGGCACCTGCGACAGATACTCGTCCCGGGTAGTCAGCCGGCCTGCGAACCCCCGTTGCCAGCCGTCGATCATCGCCAGCGCAAAGGCCCATCCGCAGGCGGTGGCCCAGCTGGCCAGCGTCAGCATCCGCCACGAAAGACGTTGTGCCACAGCTGATCCCCACGCCACAATGACCACCGCGATGAGAATCGCGGGCGCGGTTCCCCAGCTGGCGTGAATGTCCCAATAGCCGAAGATCGGTGCGGCGCCGGCACGCATGGCGAACCGCTCCAGCCCGGTGTCTTGCCGAGGCTTGACGCCCCAGTTCAACCGCGGGAGGACGAACGCCGCCACCACCAAGCCAACCGCGATGGCGACGGCCAATCCCTCTCGGACCGCCTCTCGCGCAGCCTGCCGTTGCGCAATCCTCACGATCGCCCAGCCTATTGATCGCCTGCTGCTGCGAACCGGCGCATCAACGCCATCCGGTCCACCTTGCCGATGCCGCGTCGCGGCAGCGCGTCAACGATGTGCAGCTCGCGTGGCGCGGCGGTGGCGTCCAGTGTGCGTGCCACATGGGCCCGCAGCGCCGCCAGCGTCGGCGGTTCGCAACCGTCGCTCACCACCACCGCGGCAGCCACGCGCTGACCCAACCTGTCGTCGGCAAGGCCGAAAACCGCGCAATCGCTGACGGCGGGATGGGTGCACAGCGCGGCCTCGACCGGCTGCGGCAGCACGGTCGACCCGCCGGTGCTGATCGCGTCGTCGGCGCGGCCCAGCACCGTCAGGACGCCCGCATCATCGACGGCGCCCAGATCGTCGGTGCGGAACCAGCCCGGCTCGTCGAACGGGTCTGGATCGACCGGGTTGCGATAGCCCTTGGCCAGCGTTGCGCCGCCGATCGCGATGCGCCCGTCGGCCGCCACTCGTACCCGGACCCCGTGCAGCGGGACACCGTCGTAAATGCAGCCTCCGGCGGTCTCACTCATCCCGTAGGTGCAGACCACCGGAATGCCTGCCGCTGCCGCGGCGTCGACGACCGAACGCGGAGCAGGTCCGCCACCGAGGAGTACGGCGTCCAGTTCAGCGAGCGCGGCCGCGGCCGCCGGGTCGGCGAGCGCCTTGGCCAGCTGGGCGGCGACCAGCGACGTGTATCGCCGACCGGAGCCCAATCGCCTTACGGCGCAGGTTAATTCGGCGATATCAAAACCGGTGGAGACGTCCAGCTCGACGGGCACGGAACCGGCGACCACGCTGCGCACCAGCACCTGGATTCCGGCGATGTGATGCGGCGGTAAAGCCAACAACCAGCTGCCCGGTCCGCCGAGACGGTCGTGGGTGGCCGCTGCGCTGGCAGTCAAGGCCGCAGCGGCCAGCAAGGCTCCTTTGGGTGCACCGGTGGTTCCCGACGTCGTCGCCACCAAGGCGACGTCGTCGTCTATGACTTCGCCCACCCGCAAAGCACGCAGCTCGGATTCGCGAACATGACCAGCCGGAACCGCAACCAGCGCGAGATCACGGCCATTCAGCACCCGTTCCAGGGCGGGCAGCAGCGATGCGGCGGCAGAGCCCGGTGTGACGCTGAGCGCACGCAGGACAGCTATGCGTGGGCCTCGTCGTCGCGCTCATCGTCGACCGGCCAGGCCTCGGCGGCCAACCGTGTGCGCACCCGCTCGATGTCGTCCTCCGACGGCAGCTCGTCGGTGAGCTTGCTGATCGCCACACCGATGTCGATCTTGTCGAACTCCCCGCGCTGCATCAGTTCGCTGGCCACGAGCTTGACTTCGTCGTTGGTCAAACGGCGGGACAACAGCGCAAGCAGCGCGAAGGTGTCGGTCGATGGGACACCTTCCGGATAACCGGCGCGCAACCACGAAACAACTGAGTTCAGGAATCGGTTCAC
>DATIOT010000098.1:0-1781 GCA_035472875.1 Mycobacterium sp. | reverse complement strand
GGACCCAGAAGTTACCCACAAAGTTGGCCGATTTGTCCGTGATTGGAGCTCGCGTCGCACTGGGTCTGTTCGCGTCTCTGGATGAAGTCGTTGATGCAAGCCTGGTGGGCAGCGGGATCGGTGATGCTGACACAGGGATCGTCGGCGTGTGCTTGTGCTGGTGGAATGCAGAGGGGTGCCAGTGCTATGGCTGCCGCCGACGCGCCCATTATTGCCCTCTTCATCAGCTCTTCCTTTCCTGACCCCCTAATGGCCGCGTTGTTGTCGCCACCGACACAGTGTCGCACTTTGTGATGTCCGCCGGCGCTGGCACTTTCACCCTCGGCCTTGGTGACGGTGAATCAGCTCCGCCGGGTTCGCTTGCGGCGATACCCCGTGGCCGAGTCCACTTAGAGCGCGGCGCGCTAGGAATACCGCTGGCCTCGAATGGCGGGCAGGTCAATTGTCAGACCGTCGTGAATCCCCTGATTTATCTGGCCCGTGACATCCAGGCTGGTGACCGAGGCTGGCGTCTGGCAGTCACAGCTGAGGTCACTGAACGGGTTAGGGGTTTCAGCGCCGGCCGGTGCTGCTAACCCAACAGCGGCGCCGAGAACGATAGCGCCGCTGACTAAAAGTTTTGCGATCACTTGGTGGGGCTGAGTCGTCATGTCATCCTTCTTTCATGACTAGCAGCTTAGGACTAGGTTAACGGACGGTAAACTCCGTCGACGATCTGGTTCGCTGCACCGATGGCTCATGGATGACGCGGCCACCGCAGAGCTGCCCGCACGGTCATCGCTTCTCCCCCCACCCTTTTGCGATTTCGGCGTTGGCGGTCGAGGGCCGCCACGTAGGATTGGCCCACCATGTCCGGCGACACGATCAATGGGATTCCGCGCGTCGATCCGCGCGCCCGCCGTCCGGGGTGGAAGCGCGCGATCCAACGGGTCGTACGCACCAGGCCGGGCGCGGCGGTTCACCGCACGATCGCCGCACGGCTCGACGCGCCGATCATGAAAGCCACTGGCGGGCGCGTAAGCCTCGCGGTCGGCTCGCAGCGGCCAGCGCCGCGAGAAGCCGCTCATATATTTCACCGACGGTGACGACGTGATCCTGACGGCGTCGAACTACGGCGGCGCCCGGCACCCTGGTTGGTATCACAACCTGCTCGCCCATCCCGAATGCGAGTTGCACCTCGGGCCGCGCGGCGGGCGGTTCGTGGCGCGCGAGGTCGAGGGCGACGAGCGCGACCGGCTGTTTGCACTCGCCGCTGACGTTTACCTCGGCTACCCCACGTACGCCGAGCGGACCAACCGGACCATCAGGATGCTGCGGCTGGGGCCTGCGCCGGAATAGGGAAGCACTGGGTGGTGGGCCCGGCGGCGTTCATCCCGCAGCACATCCGCCACATCTATCGACGGCAACGGCCCACCCATCCCGAGCCGCACGACGAAGAGTCGTCACCAATCGCAGCCCGGAGTCGATGGTGTGGATGTCGCGCGTGGGCGGAGCGTAGGTCGGTGCGCTGGCGCCGGCACTTCACCGTTTTTGACGTGCACGGTTCGGTGCTGTGACCGCGGGGCGCCCCCGGAGCAACCGGGCGAACACCTCCGGCCAGTCCACCGCCGATGAGGTCGTTAGATTGGAGTTACTGCGAGCGCCCGAGGACCCTTGGGTCCTTGACCGACCTCGAATTGAACTCGCTGGTTATCGTCCAGCGAATCGCCCCCACGAATCTCGGAATGGTGGACGAACAAATCTTCTCCGCCACCGTCGACAGCGATAAAGCCAAAGCCCTT
>DATIOT010000097.1:0-5056 GCA_035472875.1 Mycobacterium sp. | reverse complement strand
TGGGAATCGCACGCCGGATGACGAATTTCGTTGAACGGTACCAGAATTCCTTTTCCAGGGGCAGGCGGGCCGGCGCCGGCCGGCCGCGCACGCGGCGCACGAGCCGGCGCACGTCCAGCGCATTCAATCGATCTCCCAGTAAAACGATGGCCGCGGGTGTGATCACCACCGCCGCGATCGCGGTGAAAGCGACCGTCGCGATTCCCGCGTAGCCGAACGACTTCAGGAAGTGCATCGGGAACAGGATCATTGCGGCCATCGACAGCGCGACCGTCGTGGCAGAGAACAACACGGTGCGGCCCGCAGTCGTCATGGTGCGTACGAGCGCGTCGTCACGGGTTGCGCCGCCGGCCATCTCGTCTCGGAACCGGCTGACGATGAGCAACGTGTAGTCAATCGCCAGGGCCAGGCCCGACGCGGTGGTGAGGTTGAGCGCAAAGATCGACACGTCGGTGGTTAACGCGATCAAGCGCAACACCGCGAGCGAGCCCAGGATCGACATTCCACCAATCGCGACCGGCAAGGCGGCGGTGAACAAGCCGCCGAATACCCAGACCAGCACGATGAAACTGAGCGGAATGGCGATCGCCTCCACCACCAGCACATCGCGCTGCGCTTGCTCGGTGATCTGCGCATTTAGCATGGCGACCCCGCCTGAGCGCACGGTGACGCCATTGCGGTCGCGCGCGAACCGCTCCGACAGCGCATCGGCGTACTTCTGTGAGTCGGTTTCCCCGCCGCTGATACCCGCGACGATCAGCCCGGACCTGCCATCCTTGCTGACCAGCGAGGCAGCGGCGGCCGGCGGTGCGGTCCATGCCGAGGTCACGCTGGTCACATGCGCCGACCGGCTCAGCTGATCGGCGATTTCAGTGCCGACCGCGCGGGCGGCCGTGCTGGTAACGCCGTCCGGGGCGGACACGACAAACAGCAGCTGCACGTCGCCCTGGCCGAACTTGTCGGTCAGAATCTTTGTGGCCCTGGCTGATTCGGAGGTGGGGTCCTGGAATCCGCCGGCCGACAGGCTCTTGGCGACCGGGAGTCCGAAGATGCCCGCAGCCACCATCACGAGCGCTGCAATGGCGATGGTCCACGTCGGTGCGGCGATGGCCAGCTGTGCGATGCGGTACAGCAGGCCACCCCGATACATACGGGTGATCTCGTCGACCCCAGTCCTACGAGTCGCGGTACTAGACCGTCCGATGCCGCCAGTCATGGGGACCACCCGCCTCAAAGAATCCGATTTCAACAATCGGTGACTTTTGTCAACAATGGGTGACTTAGACCGTACGCCGACCCAATCCCAAAAGTCAACAGCGGCTGACATAGAGTTGGGGGATGAGTACCAAAAGGCCTCGTAATGCCGCCCAGACCCGCGCCGACATCCTCTCGGCGGCGCGCCGCCGCTTCGCGACGGAAGGATTTGAACGCACTACTCTGCGTGCCATCGCCGCGGATGTCGGTGTGGATGCGGCGCTGGTGATCCGCTATTTCGGTAGCAAGCAGGATTTGTTCGCGACAGCTACCGACTTCACCATCGAGTTGCCAGACCTAACCGGGGCGGAGCCGGACGACATCGCGGACATGCTGCTACCGCGTTATTTCGCGGTGTGGGAAGAGGACCACACATTCCTGGCGCTGCTGCGGGCGGCGATGACGAGCCGGGTCGCGGCAAACACCCTAAACGAAACGCTGGCCAAGCATGTAGCGCCGACGCTGATGGGCGCTACACCAGACCACCACCTACAGCGGATCGCGTTGACGGATGCGTTCGTGATCGGGCTTGCCACGACCAGATCGGTGCTCGCCAATCCGCCGGTGGCCAGCCTCAGCCGCGAAGAGCTCAGCCGCTGGGCCGCCCCGGTTTTTCGGCTGCTACTGGTTGGGCCGGCACCGTCGGAATGACGGCGACGCGGCCTCGCAATGCCAGCCAGACGCGCGCCGACATCCTGTCGGCGGCGCGGAGCCGGTTCGCAGCCGAAGGATACGAACGGACAACCTTGCGGGCCGTCGCCGCGGACGTCGGGGTGGATGCGGCGCTGGTGATTCGCTATTTCGGCAGCAAGCAGGACCTGTTCGCGGCAGCAGTCGAATTTGCGATCGAATTGCCAGACCTGTCGAGTGTCGATCCCGACGAGGTTGCGGGCTTGTTGCTGCCGCAATTCTTCGCGGTGTGGGAAGAGGACGAGAAGTTCGTGGCGCTCTTGCGGGCCGCGTTGACGAGCCCGATCGCAGCCGACACGCTGCGGCGGGTGTTCGCCCAGCAGGTCGCACCCAAATTGATCACCGCCACCCCTGACCACCCAATTCAGCGGATCGGGTTGATGGGTGCGTTCGTCATCGGGCTTGCCACAACGAGATACGTGTTGGTCAATCCACCAATAGCCAACCTCAGCCGCGATGAACTCAGCCGCTGGGCCGCCCCGGTCATTCGGCAACTTTTGGTTGGGCCGGCGCCGTCGTAGTCTCTCGCAGTGGCTGTAATGGACCGCCACCCGTCTCAAAGTGTGGGCGTAGCGCACAGTGATTGTCGAATAGATTCCGGTGGAGCCGCACACGAGATCCTTCAGCGCCGCGTCGGGAGAGGTCCATCGGATGAGATCGACCATGTGGGATGTCGACGGACGCAAGGTGTTCGCGGTGGCTGCCGGCAGCGGGGAGCCAGTGCTGCTGTTACACGGCTACCCGCAGAGCGCATCCTGCTGGCGTCACCAGATCGCTGCGCTGGCCGACAATCATCATGTCGTGGCACCGGACTGGCCCGGCTTCGGCCGGTCCGATCCGCCATCGACGGCGCCGACCTATGACAATGAGACGGATCGGATCGAACGACTCGTGCAGCGGTTGGGGTGGCAACGTTTCAACCTGTGCGCCCACGATTACGGCGGCTTCGTTGGACTCGGTTACGTCATTCGCCACCCCGAACGGGTGCTGCGATTGGCTCTGCTGAACACCCGGGCACATGGCATCTTCCGTCCCTGGTTCTACCGGTTCTCGTTGGGCGAACGCTGGATCGCAACCCACCCGGTGCTGTCCGCGGCCGCGCGGCATCTGCCGCTGGCCACGCTGCACCACTTCGCCTTGGCCCGCTACCGAAAAATTGGCTGTTTCGACACCGCGCTCGAAGCCGAATATCTGGGCTGGATGGACACACCGCAAGGCAGGCGCACGTTTTGGGAATTCTTCGCCCACTACTCGGTGCCTGCGGTCCCTTGGCTGGCGGAGCGACTTGCGACTATTCAGTGCCCGGTCTCGGTAATCTGGGGTGACCGAGATCCATATATCCCGTTTGACTCCGCGCGCGAATTGGCCGATCGCATTCCCCACGCCACACTGACCCACCTGCGCGGCGCCGACCACTACATCATGGAGGAACGGCCCCGTGAGGTGACCGACGCGCTGTTGAGTTTGCTTAGCCGCCCAGCTGTCGCCGAAACGGTCGAAGATCGCAACTGATGACGTCGCCCAATACTCGTCTGCGCGATTGGAAAGCGCCGCGAACACCGCACCCCAGCACCTAGCTCGTGACGGTCATCTCGTCGTCGCTGCTGTCCCACGAACGGATGAAAATGTCGATGGGTACCTGCGCGTCTCGCCCGTCTTCGCTGCCGCTGTCGTTGAGGTGCACGATGCCGGCCGCGGTGTCGACACCGGTGACCACCACGGCGTGGTTGGACTCGGGTCGGCCGTCTGAGGTTTTGTCCTCGACAGGCTCGCCCCAGATGAGTTCGGCGTTGACCGCGACGATCACCTTGCGGCCCTTAGCCAGATCCTGCTCGAGTGCCTTCATGCCTGTGGGGACACCGGTCTTTGCAGCGCTTTCGTTGCCGGTGTCCACAGCGCGGATGCCGTAGTGCGCGAGCAGCGCCGGTTCATCCTCAAAAGACGTGCCGCTGCCCGGCTTGCGTTTCTTCGGCTTGGTGTAGATGGGTCCGGGGTGGACTGTACTGGGAGTCGATTGAGCCACCTTGATGACGGCCCGCTCGGAGGGCTGGTGACCGGTTAGTTCACCGACCACGTCGGCGACCGCCATCGGCACGCAGTCGTCGTCATATTGCTGGTAACGCCAGAAAGGGGCGGCGGCCGCGGGGTCGCCGTAAAGTGTGGCCTCGCCGCTCGGCGGGTCGGGCGGGCCAGGAACGGCGTGGGCTGTGCCCATCGCCAACCCCAGTGCAACCGCACTGGCCAGCACTGCAACACCGGCGGTCCGGGCCACGGTTGCAATGCCGATCATGCGGTGTCCTTTTAAGCAGGCGGTGACTAAATGGCTATCTGCGAAAAGGCTCCGTTCGTTACCTCTACGAATCCTTGGAACCCCCGGCACCGACTTGTTGTGTCCAAATCGGTCCGTTCCGATCTTGATGTGGCGTACCGTCGTGCCAAGTTTGCGCGCGCCGTGTGGAGGTAGCTATGCCAGACAGCCGGTGGATTCGATTGGGCGCCGTCGCCGGAATCGGATATGTCCTGGTCGCGATCATCGCTGCGGGGATCCCCGGTGCCCCACCGGCGGCAGACGGGAAAGCCACCACCTACCAGGACTACTTCATCGAAAAGCACGACTTACTCGTCGCGCAAGCGTGGATGTACGCATTGGCCGCGCCGCTGATGCTGATATTCGCCGTTTCGGTGCGGCGGATTCTGCGCAAATCGGACGACGGAGGGTACCTCAGTGAGCTCTTCTTGATCGGCAGTGCAGCCATCGCCGGGCTGCTGGTGGTCGCTATGGCGATGCAGATTGTCGTCGCGCAGAGAGCCGACGGCCTGCCAGCAGAAGTGGTCTTCACCGTGGGGGCTCACTTCGTGGGCGTCCTCATCGGCTTGTGGGGCTTCATTATGGGGGCCACGGCTTTCGCCTATGCGTTTTGCGTGTTCGCCTATGGTGTGCTCCCGAGATGGACGGCGTATTTGGCGCTCCTGGCGTTGGCAGTGAACGTTCTCTCGACCGCGGGTGTGTTCTTCCGCGCCGGGCCGTTCTGCCTCGAGGGCGGCTTTTCTGCATGGGCTCCGGCCGCTTCGACGGTGCTTTGGTATCTGGGTACATCGATCGCGATCCTGC
>DATIOT010000096.1:0-5508 GCA_035472875.1 Mycobacterium sp. | reverse complement strand
TGCGGCAACCACCAGCACGAACAACGCCACAACCCACGGCCAGACGCCATGCTGGTGCACCCAGCCGGCCAGCATGCCTTGCAAGCGTCCGGCCGCGGTGATAACCGTGTCGTGGGGATTCGCCCTGGAATTGAACAGACGCAGCTCGTAGACGCCGTAGTAGGCCACGTACAGCCCGACCAGCACCAGCAGCGCGCCACTGATCCGGTTGACGAACGGCAGGATCCGCCGCAGGCGGTCGGCAAGCGCTGAGCTGGCCGTGGCAGCCGCGATGGCAAGGACGCCCACGACCAACGTCAGGCCCGCGACGTATGCGAGATAGATCGCCACGCCCGTGATAATCGACTCACCCCGAAAGCCGGCGGCGGTGACAGCCAGAAACGGCCCGATGGTGCACGACAGCGACGCGATCGCATAGCTGACGCCGTACCCGTACATACCTACTATCCGAGACCCCTGCCGCACATTCGGCGCCCATCGGGGGCCGAGCGGCCGCGGGGTCAACGCCGTCAGCTCCCGACCCAACAGCAGCCAAATCCCAAGGGCGACAAGCACCACACCGATCACCACCGTCCCATACGGCAGGTATCGCTGCACCGTCGAGGCCGCCGATATGGTCAGCGCGCCGAACAATCCGAATACCGTCAAAAAGCCGAGCGCCATCCCGACGGTCGCTGCCAAGGCACGGCCGAGCGAAGCCAACCCCCTTGGTGCCGCCGACGGTTCGCCGGACTGCTGCCCGCGTACCACCAGAAGTAGGTACGCGGGCAGCATCGCGAACCCGCACGGGTTGAGGGCTGCCACCAATCCGGCGGCGAAGGCCAGACCGATGAGGCCTTGATTCACGGGGTTAGTGCGTCAGCGCGGCCACCCGGCCCGCCAGTTCCTGCTGAGACATGGCCGAGGTCGGGTTGTTGACGAACGTCGAGCTGCCGTCCGCCCGATAGAACACGTAGGCCGGCTGCCAGGGCACGTTGTAGCGGGCCCAGATCGAGCCGTCGGTGTCGCTGAGGTTGGTGAAGTTCAGGTTGTACTTGGAGACAAAGTTCTGCATAGCAGCGACATCCGAGTGGGCCGCAATCCCGACGAAGGTGACGCCCGGGTTGGCGGCCGCCACCTGGCTAACGCCGGGAGCTTCGGCATTGCAGAACGGGCACCACGGCGTCCAGAACCACAGCACCGCCGGCTTCCCCTGCAGGCTGGCGCCATTGAACGGCGCACCGCTGAGGGTGGTTCCGGTGAACTGCAGACGATCGTCGGCGGCCTGCGCGTGCGGTGCCTCGGCCAGCCCGAATATCAGGGCGGCAGCGAACAACGCTACGGCGAACAACTTGAGCGGTGACAACAGGCGAACCATGATGGCATTCCTTATTTGCTGGTGTTTATGCCTTTAAGACGTGCTAGCCGCCGCCGCGGTTCAGCACGCCGCGCTCACCCGCTAGCGGCCAGCTGGCCGCAGGCGGCGCTGATTTCCCGGCCTCGGGTGTCTCGCACCGTGCATGAGACTCCGTTGGATCGGACCCGCCGGACAAACTCGCGCTCCACCGCCTTGGGGCTGGCATCCCAATCACTACCCGGGGTCGGATTGAGCGGAATCAGATTCACGTGCACCAGGCGCCCGAGAGCACGATGCAGCCGCTTAGCCAGCAGGTCGGCGCGCCACGGTTGATCGTTGATGTCGCGGATCAGCGCGTACTCGACAGATACCCGCCGACCGGTCACGTCGGCGTAGTACCGGGCGGCAGCAACAGCCTCACTGATCTTCCACCGGTTGTTGACCGGAACAAGCGTGTCGCGCAGTTCGTCGTCCGGCGCGTGCAGCGACAACGCCAGAGTCACTCCCAGCCGTTCGTCGGCAAGCTTGCGGATCGCCGGGACCAGACCCACTGTCGACACCGTCACCGAACGGGCCGAAATACCGAAACCGTGCGGCGGCGCCTCGATGATGCGCCGCACCGCGGCGAGCACTCTGGCGTAGTTGGCCAGCGGCTCCCCCATGCCCATGAAGACCACGTTCGACAGCCGATCGCCGAAGTCATCGCGCAGCGCTGCGGCGCCCACACGCACCTGCTCGAGAATCTCCGCGGTCGACAGATTGCGAGTCAATCCACCCTGACCGGTCGCACAGAACGGACAGGCCATGCCGCAGCCGGCCTGCGACGAAATGCACAACGTATTGCGCTGCGGGTAGCGCATCAGGACCGACTCGACGGTGGCGCCGTCGATGGCCCGCCACAACGTCTTTCGAGTCTGACCGGCATCACAGGTGACTTCGGCGGCCGCGGTCAGCAGGTTCGGGAACATGGTCTCGGCGATCTGGTCACGCACAACTGCCGGAAGGTCGGTCATTTGTCGCGGATCGGCGACCAACCGGCCGTAGTACTGGTGCGCGAGTTGCTTGGCCCTGAACGCGGGCAAGCCCAACTCCGCGACCGCCGACGCGCGGCCCGCCGCGTCGAGGTCGGCCAGGTGCCGCGGCGGCCTGCTCGGCCGCGGCTCGGAGAAAATCAACTCTTGGACCATGACCTGTCCAGTATCGGGCTTATCAGGGCAACAACGTCAGCACTATCCAGGCCGCGACGGCCGACGGGAGCACACCGTCGAGCCGGTCCATCAGGCCACCGTGACCGGGAAGTAGGCGGCCCATGTCTTTGATGCCGAGGTCACGCTTGACCTGTGACTCCACCAGGTCGCCGAGTGTGCAGGTGAGCACAAGGATTAGGCCCAGCAGCGCACCGATCCATGGCGATTTGCCGGCCAGGAAGGTCGCGGACAGGATCGCCGCAGTGATTCCACAGACCAACGAGCCGGCGAGTCCCTCCCAGGACTTCTTCGGGCTGATCCCCGGAACCATCGGATGCTTCCCTAACAGCACCCCCACGGCGTAGCCGCCTACGTCGGAAGCGACGACGGTGATCATCAGGCAGAACACCCGGCCCGCGCCGTCCTTCGGGTAAACCAGCATTGCGCCGAAGGAGGCAAACAGCGGCACCCACGCGGCCAGGAAAATCGTGGCGGATGCGTCCCGCAGGTAGTTTGTCGACGAGTCGGCCACACCATCGTGCCGACGGTTGTCCTGCATGAACAGCCGCCAGATCATGCAGACCACAACCATGCCGCCAAAGCCGGCCAACGCGCCGGCGGCATGGAAGGGCCAGGTCAGCCAGATTGTGACCTGCCCCCCGATCAGCAGCGGGATGACCGGAATGAGGTACCCGGCTTCCCGCAACCGGCGCACCACCTCATGGCTGGCGACCAAAATGGCGGCCGCGACAATGGGAACCCAGAAGCGCGGGGCGAAAACCAGCGTGACGATGAGGACGCCGCCAATAGCCATGCCCACCGCGATCGCGGCGGGCAGATCGCGCCCTGCCCGGGACGCCTTGGTACCTGGCGGCTGCGCTGGCTCTTTCGAGTACGGCGTCTTGGCCCCGCGCGCCGGCTCGTCGGGCGGGGTGCCTGCGCCGGCATCGGAGGTTGCCACGGATTCGGTTGCTGAGCGGCCGCTAGACCTCCAGCAGCTCGCCTTCCTTGTGCTTGACCAACTCATCGATCTGGGTGACGTACTGATGGGTGGTCTTGTCCAGATCCTTTTCCGCGCGGCCGACCTCATCCTCGCCGGCTTCGCCGTCTTTGCGGATGCGGTGCAGCTCCTCCATCGCTTTGCGACGGATATTGCGCACCGAGACCCGGGCTTCCTCGCCCTTGTGCTTGGCCTGCTTGACCAGCTCCCGCCGGCGCTCCTCGGTGAGCTGGGGTACGGCCACCCGGATAAGGGTGCCGTCGTTGGTGGGGTTCACCCCGAGGTCGGAGTTGCGGATCGCGGTCTCGATGGCGTGCAGTTGATTGGCTTCGTACGGCTTGATGACGACAAGCCGCGCCTCGGGGACATTGATGCTGGCCAGCTGGGTGATCGGGGTGTTGGTGCCGTAGTAGTCGATCACGATCCGGGAGAACATGCCCGGGTTGGCACGGCCGGTTCGGATGGTTGACAGGTCTTCACGGGCCACGGATACGGCCTTCTCCATTTTCTCTTCCGCGTCGAAGAGAGCCTCATCTATCATTTGCGCCGCTCCTCTCCCCCGCAAGCGGGGGTGCCCCCACATCGCTATTTGTATCGTCGCAAGCGCGGATCATCGCGTCTTCCCCTCAGGTGGTGACCAGCGTTCCGATCTTCTCACCAGCGACCGCCCGGGCGATATTGCCATTGGTCAGCAGGTTGAACACCAGGATCGGCATGCCATTGTCCATGCACAGGCTGAATGCGGTGGCATCGGCTACTCGCAGCCCCCGATCGATGACTTCACGATGACTGATCACGGTGAGTAGTTCGGCCGAGGGATTCTGCCGCGGATCCTCGGAGAACACACCGTCGACCGCCTTGGCCATCAACACGACCTCTGCGCCGATCTCCAGCGCCCGCTGCGCCGCGGTGGTGTCCGTAGAGAAGTACGGCAGCCCCATGCCGGCCCCAAAGATCACCACCCGGCCCTTCTCCAGGTGGCGAACCGCGCGCAACGGCAGGTAGGGCTCGGCTACCTGGCCCATGGTGATCGCGGTCTGGACTCGGGTGGCGATGCCTTCCTTCTCCAGGAAATCCTGCAGCGCGAGGCTGTTCATCACGGTGCCGAGCATGCCCATGTAGTCCGAGCGCGTGCGCTCCATACCGCGCTGTTGAAGCTGTGCGCCGCGGAAGAAGTTGCCGCCTCCGATCACGACAGCGACCTGCACCCCGTCGCGGACCACCTCGGCAATCTGGCGAGCCACCTGCCCAACAACGTCGGGATCCAGTCCCACCTGGCCGCCGCCGAACATTTCGCCGCCAAGCTTGAGCAACACTCTCGAATACTTCGATCGACCCGCCGGCTGGCTTACGCCGTTGGCGCTCGTCGGCTCGGGCTCCGTCATCAGACTCCTCGCATGACAGTGCCATCCCGGACGACCGTCATCCGGAACGGCATTTCACATCCTGCCTCATCGCAGCACAATGTGGCGTGGGTGGGGTGCATTATCTGCACAGTTGTCGACTTGGATGGCTTCTCCGGCACAACGGCCCAGGTCGAGGTCAGACCCGTGCCGACACGGCTTCCCTTCCGACATCAGATGTTTGAGCATCCGGCGGCATGGGAATCCGCACCAACGCGGCGGGAGCAGTCCACGGTCTTGAGAAGAAGGATCGGAGTACGCCGCAATTACCCGGCCGATCGCTTCATAGATCGGCATGAGCGTGAATCGCTCAAACCACGCCACTGAGGAGGAATCATTCATGGCGGACACCAACAAAGACACCAACAAATCGGGACCTGCGGAAGCCGTCAAGGGCGTCGTCGAGGACGTCAAGGGCAGGGTCAAGGAAGCCGTCGGGGCTGTGAGTGGTCAAGATGACCTCACTCGCGAGGGTCAGGCCCAGCAGGACAAGGCGGAAGCACAGCGCAACGCGGCAAAGAAGGAAGCCGAAGCAGAGGCGGCCCGCGGCAGCGCCAAGGTGGCTGAGGAACGCCAAAAGTC
>DATIOT010000095.1:0-3065 GCA_035472875.1 Mycobacterium sp. | reverse complement strand
GGTTGGTCTTGTAGTCCACCACCAGGTAACGCGGCCCGGGTAGCCGCAGCACCACGTCGATCGACCCGGCCAGATACCCCCGTAGCGACTGTCCACTCAACCCCGCCGAGGTCAGCCGATCGGCATAGGAAGACAGCGGGTCGCCGACGAGCAGACGCGACCGTAGCAACTCACCCACATCGGACAACGACACATCCGGCGCAGGGCCGCGCACATCCCCGCCGGCCAGTGGTATCTCGAAGTCCAACTCCCGCAATCGATCCCTAACACCGATCTGACGTAACGTCATCCCGCCGGCAAGCGGTCCCAGCGGCGTGTCGTGCATGGGCACCAGTGCGCTAGCCAGCTCGTCGCTGTCGACGTCGACGGCCCACCACGCGCCGTGCCGTCTTACCTGCTCTTGCAGTTCTGCGGCCAGATCGGGGGCGTGCGGATCGGCTGTCTCCAGCACCGCGTGAACCAGCGACCCGAACGCCGCGCCCGACGGCATGGCCGCCAGCGGCGAATCGACGTCGGCGCCCGCAGCGGGTTCTGTGGCAACGACTGCCTCTACTTCGTCGTCGCGCAGATCAATCTCCGGCTCGCTGGCCACGCTGACCGCTGCCACACCGTCTGCGTCGCGTACCAGCGCCGAATATGACGTCCTGCGCCATGTCGTGTCGATCCAGCGGTGGAAGTGCCGCACCTCCAAAAGATCGGCCGGCTGGTCCTTTTCGAGGTTCGCGCCGGACACGATCACCGATTCCTCAACGGACGGCCCGCCCGCGGCCTGCCACCGGGCAAACACCGCCCACGCTTCCTCGTCTGTGATACCCGGCTCGCACTGGTTGGGCACCTCCGAGTCACCGACGCCGCGACCGCGCAGCAGTCGGGACAGCCCGCCGTTGACTTCGCCGTAGGTCGGCGCCCACCACGCGATCACTTGCGACTGCGCCCTGGTGAGCGCGACGTAGGTGAGTCGGATGTTGTCGCGGGCCGCTTCGAGATGGCTCAACTCCTCGACCGATCGCCGTCCCGGACTGCGATCTTTACCGCCGATATACAAGCACCGGGTGTCTTTTCCATCGCGGTCGTCGTGGTACAGCAGCACATCGTCCTTGGTCCGAACATGTCGGTTGAATGCGAAAGGCAAGTATACGATTGGGAACTGAAGTCCTTTGGCCACGAATACCGTCATGATCTGCACTGCGGCCGCGTCGCTGTCGAGGCGGCGGCTGTGCTCGGTCGAGCCGTTACTATCGGTGCACTGACGGCGCAGCCAGTCACGCAGTGCCGGCAGGCCGAGATGTTCCCGATGTGCGGTTTCATGCAACAGCTGCGCGATGTGGGACAAATCGGTCATGTGTCGCTCACCGCCTCGCTGGCGAAGCGCCCGACGGCCCATGCCGGCTACCTGTGCGGCCTCGAACACAGCGGCCACGCCACGCTGGCGCGCATAATCTGCCCATTCCCGCAGTGCGGCGGCTACCTGGTCGGTGAGTGTGTCGCCCTCGACGGCAAGGGTTTCCGCGGTCTCGCCAAAGAACACCGTGCACGCAGCGGCGCGGACAAGGCCGTTGCGCTGGGGCGCGTCGAAAGCCTCCAGCAGGCACAGCCAGTCTCTGGCGGCCTGTGACTTGAACACATCGGAGTCGCCGGTGTAAATCGCTGGGATGCCCGCTGCCGACAGGGCGTCTCGACACGCCCGGGCGTCGGCATGTTGCTCGACGATCACCGCGATGTCCCCTGCCGCAACAGGCCTGCCGTCAAAGGTGGCGCTGCTGGCCAGTAGCTCTCCGATGTCGGCGGCCAGGTCGGCGGGAATATGTTTACGCAGTGCTTCAATCGGCACGTTATCGGTGTCGTCATACCCGACGCTGGGCCGCGTGACGACACGCAGCCGAAACGGCGCCATGTGTGGCGCATCCGCCAAGCGGTGCTCGGTTTGGTGGGCTTCGACTTCGTGGGCGACGATGTCGGTGTGGCCCAACGCCGCGGCCTCCAATACCGTCTGCAGGCTGTCTACGAGCACCTTGTCGCTGCGCCAATTGATGCCCAATGTGTAACGAGTATCGGCGGTTTCGGCTGCCTCGAGGTAGGTGTAGATGTCCCCGCCACGGAAGCCATAGATGGCCTGCTTCGGGTCACCGATCAGGATCAGCGTCGAGTGGCCGCTGAACGCGGATTCGAGGACTTGCCACTGGATGGGGTCGGTGTCCTGAAACTCGTCGACCAGCACGATTCGCCAGCGTCCGCGCATCCGTTCGCGGGCCGGGGAATCTTCTGCCGCAAGGGCCTTGGCAAGACCGGTCAGCAAGTCGTTGAAGCCCAGGATGTGCAGCTGCCGTTTGCGGCATTCGAGTTCCTGCTTGACGTCGGCGGCGAAACGCAATCGGACGTCGGGCGCGCTGCCCGGCTCGGGATCAAGCGGCCGTAGCTGCGCACAGGGATCCTCGACGACTGTGACGGCCAGTTTTAGCGCGTCCCGGTAAGACAGGACCGGATCCGTATCCTGGTGCCCGAAATTCGCCAGGTAAAGGTCATCGACTATTTCGGTGACCAGATCAGAGAGATTCTCCTCGAGCCTGACATTGGCAGCCGTATCACTCGCCACTCCAAGCGATCTCAGCACCAGCCCACAGAATTCGTGCGTAGTTGCAATGGTTGCCGCATCGAAGTTTGCCAGTGCGTCGCGTAGCCGTGTCAGTCTTGCGGACCGCTCGTCGGCGGCGCAGCTCGTCAGATGTTCGACCAGGCAATTGAATCCTCCGGCGGGCGGCACTTGGCCCTCCAGTGCGCAAACCGCCTGAAACATCTGTTCGCGCACTCGTTCTCGCAGCTCCAGGCTGGCTGCGCGGTTGAACGTGATCACCAGGATCTCGTCGAGCGCCACTTGGGTCTCGGCGAGGTAGCGGGTGACTAGACCCGCCAGTGCAAACGTCTTGCCGGTGCCGGCGCTGGCCTCCAGGACGGTCGTGGAGGCCGCGCGCGGCAACGCGCCCACCAGGCGGAACGGGTCCATCAGCCGGGTCTTCCTTCGGCGGCCAGTAAGGGCAACCACAATCGCGCGGCCAACGCACCCAATC
>DATIOT010000094.1:0-2787 GCA_035472875.1 Mycobacterium sp. | reverse complement strand
TCGCGAACGCGTTGCGGATGGGGTCGAGCAGTCCGGTGTACGTGGCCGGGTTGCTCCGTCGCGAGCCGCGGATCGCGCCCTGGTCGACCGCCACCACTCCCTCCCGGCCAGACACCGAGCCGTGGATGAGCGAGCTCTTGCCCGAGCCCGCCACCCCGGTGACGACGACCAGCACGCCGAGCGGGATGTCGACGTCGACGTCCCGCAGGTTGTGGGTGCTGGCCCTGCGCACCTCCAGCTTTCCCGACGGTTGCCGCACCGATGGCTTCAGCGCGGCACGGTCGCCCAGGTGCTGCCCGGTGACGGTGCCGCTGGCCCGCAGTCCCTTGACGGTGCCCTCGAAGCAGACGGTGCCGCCCGCCGCGCCGGCGCCGGGGCCGAGGTCGACGGCGTGGTCGGCGATCGCGATCGTCTCCGGCTTGTGCTCCACCACCAGCACCGTGTTGCCCTTGTCGCGCAACTGAAGCAGCAGGTCGTTCATCCGCTGGATGTCGTGCGGGTGCAGCCCGATCGTCGGTTCGTCGAAGACGTAGGTGACGTCGGTGAGCGAGGAGCCGAGCTGGCGGATCATCTTGACGCGCTGCGCCTCACCGCCCGACAGCGTGCTCGACGGCCGGTCCAGCGAGAGGTAGCCGAGCCCGATCTCCGCGAACGATTCGAGGGTGTGCCGCAGCGTCGCCAGCAGCGGCGCCACCGACGGCTCGTCGAGGTCGCGTACCCACCCGGCCAGGTCGCTGATCTGCATCGCGCAGGCGTCGGCGATGCTGATCTTGCCGATCTTGGAGGACCGGGCCGCCTCGCTGAGCCGGGTGCCGCCGCACTCGGGGCACGTGGTGAAGGTGACGGCGCGGTCCACGAACTCCCGGATGTGCGGCTGCATCGCGTCGGTGTCCTTGGACAGCATCGACTTCTGGATCCGCAGGATCAGCCCCTCGTAGGTCATGTTGATGCCCGCGATCTTCATCCGGACCGGCTCGTGATACAGGAAGTCGTGCCGCTCCTTCTTGGTGAACTTCCGGATCGGCTTGTCCGGGTCGTAGAAGCCCGACTCGGTGTACAGCCGGGAGTTCCAGCCTCCCCCGGTATAGCCGGGGACCGTAAGCGCCCCCTCCTTGAGCGACTTGCTGTCGTCATACAGCTGGGACAGGTCGAGGTCGGTGACCGCGCCCCGGCCCTCGCAGCGCGGGCACATGCCTCCGGTGACGGTAAAGCTGCGCCGCTCCTTCACGGTCTTGCCGCCGCGCTCGAACGCGACCGCACCCGATCCGCTGATGGAGGCGACGTTGAAGGAGAAGGCCTGGGCCGAGCCGATGTGCGGCTTCCCGAGCCGGCTGAACAAGATGCGCAGCAGGGCGTTGGCGTCGGTGGCGGTGCCGACCGTCGAACGCGGGTCGGTGCCCATCCGCTGCTGGTCGACAATGATCGCCGTGGTCAGTCCCTCGAGGACGTCGACGTCCGGCCGCGCCAGCGCCGGCATGAAGCCCTGGACGAACGCGCTGTACGTCTCGTTGATCAGCCGCTGCGACTCCGCCGCGATCGTGTCGAAGACCAGCGAGCTCTTACCCGACCCGGACACGCCGGTGAACACCGTCAGCTGGCGCTTCGGGATCTCGACGCTGATGTCCTTGAGGTTGTTCACCCGCGCGCCGTGCACGCGGATCAGGTCGTGGCTGCCGCCAGCGTGCCGCGCGGGCGACTGCTTCTTCGTCCTCGTGGCCATGCTTATCGTGTCTCCATGGAGGTCGTAGGTCACATCGAGCGGCGGGGTGGCCGGGCTCAGAGCCGGACGGGAAGCCCCGGAGCTGACAGCACGATCGCCCCGCCTGTGAATGTGTGTCTGATCAGAAGTATGACCACAGCGAACCAGGGACACTTCTTGAATCCTGCTCGGTCTGGCCACCGGTTCCGCCAGGCACGACGGCTGTCTGCACGGCCGTCTGCGGCCCGTACCTGAGGCGGCCGGGGACGTCGTCAGCGCGCAACGATCGCGGCCAAGTGGCTCAGCGAGTTGTCGAGATGGCCTGGAGCGAACGGCGGGAACTGAATGCGCTGGCGGGGAATCGGCCCTACCGCCGACCAGTCATAGGAGAGTGTGACCTTGGTCTGGTCCGGACCGAGCTGGGTCAGGTCGTAACGCCAGATCCAGCCGCCGAACCCTAGCTTGCCTGTTGCCGGTGACACATAGCCCGGCTTCCACGAAATGACGCGTGGCGGCTCGAACGCGAGGACCAGGTTGGCCATCTCGTAGCTGCCGTCCGGGTGATTCTCGTGGTACATGTCAATCCGGAAGATCTGACCTGAGCCGGTTAGCCGCTGGCCATCGAGGGAGTCGCGAACCCGGCCGGTGCCGTCAACGGCGGCATGCCGGGATGGGTCGGCAAGCACTGAGAACACGGTTTCGGCCGATGCGCTGATCGTGGTCGTCGCGCTGACGGTTTCCCCGGTCATGGTGGCTGGTCTCCGATTCCTGTGGTTCCTCACGGTTTTGCGTGGAGGAGTGCTGTCGTGCCCCACGATGTGGACGACGCGGCGAAGCGGGACTCATCGGCCGGTCGCCGTGCGGAATGGTTCGCAGCCAGTCATCATGGGCGCCGATCTTGACAAATGCGACTTATCGTATTGGCAGCGGGCATAGACCGGGAGACGGTGAGAAGGGCTGCGCGGAGCATGTTCGAGCGGTTTACCGACCGGGCGCGGCGGGTTGTTGTCCTGGCGCAAGACGAAGCCAGGATGCTCGATCACGGCTGGATCGGCACCGAGCACATCCTGCTCGGCCTCATCCGCGAG
>DATIOT010000093.1:0-4146 GCA_035472875.1 Mycobacterium sp. | reverse complement strand
GCGGTCAACGGCCGATCCAGCCGGGTGTAGATGTGCGCGGCCGCGCCGCCGAACAACGCGCGCGCCTGCTCGGTGCGAAACCAGCGCGCCATCACCGTGGCCGGCAGCACCGCGCGCGGCCCAAAGCGGGCGAGCCGAATCGGGTGGTGCGGAATGTTGATCACCGGGCGAAGCAGATCCTCGGCCAGCTGGTCGAATCCCGCCGCGAGGTCCCCTACGGCGCACCGCCACCGGGTGGCGTCGGCCCCCATCCGGGCCACGGTCGCCTCGATCGATTGATACAGCACACCGGCGGTGCCGTCGTCGAGCGGGTGCGCGCAGTCGATCTCCGGCCACTTCCACACCAGCCCGTAGCGTTGGAGGTCGATCTCCTTCCAAAACGGCGAACCTACGGCGAACGGGTGAAACGCCGAGCAATGGTCGTGGATGAGTCCGGGCACCGTCAGCTCACCCGAGCGCGCTCCTCCGCCGATCGTGTCGCGAGCCTCCAACACCTGCACGTCGACTCCATGCCGGGCAAGGTGAATCGCGGCGGCCAAGCCGTTGGGCCCCGCGCCGACGACCACCGCATCGGTCATCGAGCCGCGCGTTGAGCCGTGACGTACACGGGGAATTCATCGCCGGGCTCAGGCCACGGCTGGCGGCTCAGCATGTCCGCAACGGTGACATAGCCCGCCTCGATCACGCCGGTTTTGGCGTCGATAATGCGATACCACTGGCGTTGGGTGTGGATCGGTTGGCCTTCGAGGACGATGACGCGGACGTCGCCCTCCTCGAAGTGGCAGCGCCGTTGTACCGCCTCCAGTAGCTGCTCATTGTGCAGGTGGCCTTCGCCAAAGTTCCACCCGACCAACGGCCCGGCAACGATCTCGCCCTCACGCACGCTGTACTCGGCTTCGTTGTCGATCGCGCGGGGCAACAGCCCGTTGAGCGCCCTGCCATGAGTGTGCATCGCCCGGAACGCCGACGTCTTGTCGCTCATGATTTCGGCAGTCTCCGCGTCGTAGAGCTTGGCCAACTGATTGACAACAAGCGCAGAGCTCTTGACGACGTTGGCCTCGATCTTGTCCTCAGCGCCGGCCCGGAAACACCAGATGCTGGTGGCCCAGTTGCCGGCGTAGTAGCGCATTGCGGGCAGGAACGAAATCTTTTCCGGGAAAAGGTTTCCGATCGGCACCACGGCAAGCGCGACGATCAAGATGGCCAGCAGCAGCGGCGAGTTGAGGTCGATGGCCCTGATGCCGGCGTAGTGCCCGAACAAATAGAACAGTGAAAAGATGAAGAACACATTCCACTCCAACGGGACTCCCATCGGGAGGTTGGAAAGGATGTTGAGGTGGAAGATCACCATGAACCCGATCAGCAACCACCGCCACGGTTGATCGCCCGCAACGAATACCAACACCCCGGGAATCAGGAATTCCGCCGTAGTACCGCCAACGTGGGCCATCATCTTCGGCAACCATGAGGGACGCAGGTCGTTGACCGGGTCGAGGTAGAGCATGTACTTGAGCCTGTTGAACACCTTGCTCCGCAGCAGCGCGTTATTGCTCGTCATCACCGACACCACGTAGGGGAAGTGGTGGTTGAGCTTGGAGATCGCCGCACCCCACCACAAGCCGAGCATGATGATCTTGAAAGCCGCTATCTGATCGGTGAAGGGGAAGAAGAACACGATCAGCTTTAGCCAGTAGTGTTCACCGCGGGCCGCCAGGAAGATGGTCTTGTCGCGCAGACCCAACAGCGCCAGGGCGACAATGGTCGGCGCCACCAGGACGGGATCGACCAGACCCACATCGCCGCCGGCGGTGACCGGCCCGCCATGGCCGGGTGACAACAGCGCCCACACGCCGCCGATCAGTACGACGGCATAGAGCGCGACGTCGACAATGCTGCGGGTGTCGCCGCTGGTGAACGGAACCTTGCCCGGCCAGGCAGGCAGCCGAATTGTGTTGGGCCGCAACCAATAAAGAAACCCACCGATCGGTGGCATGAACCGCCCGGTCAGCGGGCCGGATCCACAGCCAAAGCCCAAAACTTCGAACAGCAGCGTGAAGATGATGACCTTCTGGTACACGATCGGCTGCGTCCACCAGTCACCGATGCGGCCCAGGCCGCCCAGGCCGGGAGTCAGCGAGATGATCGCGGCCGGGGCGGTTACGTACAGGGCGATCTTGATCAGGTAAAGGAGATACGCCCCGTATGGTGTTCCGAAGCCGTGTTCCACCCAGTGCCGTGTCACGACTTGCAGTCGTGTCGCCCGTGGCTGGGTCTGCCAGGTGTTGCGGTCGACGTCCGGAAGCTCCGGTGACATGAATCCCATGGGTGGCCTCGTTCCTATCGGATGTGAAACCAATGGCAAATACAATCTATCGGCACCGCGCCGCCAATATGCCAATCTTGTGCGCCCAAATTCCTAAGGGCTGATTCAGTCGCCGAAAACGGCTGCGGCAAGGGTTGTTTCACCCGCTGCGGAGTCGGTCAGGCGCGGGTTATCGCGCGGATCCACCCGGACGAGCCGTCCGCGCGGCCCCTCATCGCACCCGGATGCTCCCCCAGCGAGAGCACGAGACTCGCTGCGGTCCTAGCGGGCCGCAGCCCGCGCCCTCCGGGGGATCGGGGGAACCTCGCTCGGCGCCCCGAGTGGAAATCGCCGGCGCAAGTTTTCGATCAGGCTGTCGAGAGTTTGGCGGTCCTGCTCTTCGATACGCACGATGCGCCCAAAGCTGGCGGCGCCTTCGACGTCGCCGTTGGCTTCAGAGGTGGCGATCGCCTTGTGGCATTGCTCGATCCGGTAGTCACTAAGACGGCGGCTCTGGGTGAGCAGACGCAGAAAATACTCGGCTTGACGGTGATCGGCCGTCTCGGGTGCAGCAACGGCGGAATCGACATCACCGGCGGGCAGGGTAATGGTCAGCGAAGGCGTCGAGCTTCCTCGATTGCCATAGACCGGATCGGAGCGAACTATTGTGCGGCGGGGTCTACGCATGCGTCGGTCACGAGCACCGCTCGACACGTGGGCAGCAGCCGAGCGCACACCGCGCTCGTCGGAAAAACCGAGGATGTCCATCTGTTCTCTCAACTGGACGTTTGGTGTATGGCGTGGGTAACACTAACGCCCGATTCCGTTCGGCACCATATGCGTTCAAGATGAAGCTCAGAGCCGCTTTCGTGCGGGCAGCATAAATGCCTGGTCAGCCGCCGGACCGTTCCGATTAATCGGGGCGCTTATTTGCCGCGCGCAGCACCGTCGGAGCCATCCACCGGCAGACCTCCAACGCTGTCTGCACCCGGAACACCGCATCGGGATCGTCGAAACGCTGTCCGCAGAGTTCCATGGCCTGGGCCACCCGGTATTGAATCGTGTTGCGGTGCAGAATCATCGCGTCGGCCGTCGCGACGTAACTCCGATTGCGGGACAAAAATTCCCGCAACTGATCGACGTCGCCGGCCATCAACGCGATCGGCGCGACCTCGCTTTAGAAAACAACTCGGGCGCTGGGGCGGTCCCCGCCCGCAACGGACACCGCCTTCACCCGTTCGGCCTGTTTAAGCGAAGCCCGGAAGCCGCTCAGCCCGTCTTCCACACGACCGAATGCCAGACGCGCCCGGATTCCCGCTGACTCGAACGCGGTGCGCACCCGCGACGGGTCAACGACCCGACTGGCCGAGGCCCCCAGCGAAAACCACAGCCGGGCCTCGCGCTCATCGGTCGGCACCATCAACGCTCGGCCCACTGCGCCCAGCTCCCCGGCTACCAGGGCACGCACCTGATCGAACAGCGCCACCACATCACCGGTGGGTACCACCGCATCGACCCACAACACCGCCGCGATATGCACGCCGTCCAACCGATAGCTCAACGCCCTTTCGGCGCGCTGAACGCCAACCGGGGCGCCGGCGAGCACCTCGCTGACCCACCGCTGTTGCAGGCCGCCGCGGCGGCTCACCCAGCGATCATGCTCCTGCTCGTAGGCCACGGTTAGACATCCCAGGTTCGTAAGTTGTCAAGCCGCGGCCATGCGATGTGCCCAGGCGGCGCGTTCGTTGTAGGGGGTGTGGTGGCGGAGGCAGCCATGCAGGATGCCCACGAGGCGGTTGCCGAGCGCGCGTAGGGCCTTGTGATGGGTTTGTTTGGCGTCGCGG
>DATIOT010000092.1:0-6449 GCA_035472875.1 Mycobacterium sp. | reverse complement strand
GACGGGCTCTACGTCCGGGAGGCGATGCTGGTGGCCGCGGCATGGCTGGCGGTGTTGGCTCTGCCATTGCTGTTGGTCGCACGTGGGCTACCGGAGTCGCCAGAGGTGTACCAGCCGACGAGCATGCTGGGTGGCTATCGCAGGCTGTGGCAGGAGGTGTCCGCGGAATGGCGGCGCGACCGCAACCTGGTCTACTTCCTGGTCGCCAGCGCGCTCTTTCGGGACGGGCTGGCGGCGATATTCGCCTTCGGCGCTGTGTTGGGTGTCAACGCGTACGGCATCTCGCAGGCCAACGTGCTGGTATTCGGTGTGGCGGCCAGCGTGGTGGCCGCAGCGGGTGCGGTGCTGGGTGGGTTCGTTGACCACCGGATCGGATCCAAACCGGTCATCGTGGGGTCGCTGCTGGCGATCGTCATCACGGCGCTCACCTTGATGGTGCTATCCGGTCCGGTGGCCTTCTGGGTGTGCGGACTCGTGCTGTGCATGTTCATCGGGCCGTCGCAGTCCTCGGCGCGCGCCCTGTTGCTACGGTTGGCGAACGACGGTAGGGAAGGGGTGGCGTTCGGCCTCTACACGATGACGGGACGGGCCGTCGCGTTCTTGGCGCCGTGGCTGTTCTCCGTCTTCGTCGACGCATTCGGCGCCGTCCGCGCCGGCGTGGGTGGAATCTCGCTGGTGCTGATCGCCGGACTGCTGGGGATGCTGGTGGTCCGTGTCCCGCCGCGCCACGCCGCTGCCGCGTTAGACCGGTCCTAGCGCGGGGCGTCGCAGATAGTTATGCCGGCCCCAACGCGCTGGCGCACCTGAACCCCATCCACCGTGAGCGTGCAGGTGACATTGTGGCCGATGTTGATGATCGTCACGCTCGCCGGATGAGCGGCCGACTGTGCGAGGCTGACCTCTTTGGTCCACGGCAGCGCGACGTTGAACTCGGTCTGTATGACATCGCCAGTATCCCAGTAGGTGATGCTGATCGCGCGGCCGTCGCCGGTGACGTTGTAGACGACGCTTTGCATCACGGCGGGGCCGGTCGTCTCGGTAGGCGTAGTGGAGGCGCTAGGCGGTGGCGCCGGAACCAGGGTGCGGGACCGCGGCGTTCGTGTGGTTGGGGTCGGGGTCGGGGTCTCCGGACTCGACCCGGGCATGGCGGGCAACGGCGGCACGGCAGTCTGGGTTTTGATCGCGTCGTTTGCGAGTACCAGCGCGATCACCAGCCCGACGACCAGCAGCACCGCCGCCCCGGCGGCGATCCACAGCCAGCGCGGCGATTTCGGGCCTTCGGGCGGCGGGGGAGCCAGCCCTTCGGGAGGCAGTTCACCCGGCGGAGGCTGGTCTTGCTGCCAGTACGCCGGCAACCGCTTGGTCGTGCTGGTTTCGTTCAGGCTCGGCGTCCATTGCGGGGCATTCCCGCCGCCGTACGTAGGCGCATAAGGCGCTTGATCGGCGTAGGCCGGATCAACGGGCGGCGGATTCGGCGGGCCCAGCGGCCCGGTCGGTCCAGACCCCGGTAGGGGGGGACTAAACCGCTCCGCTCGACGTGGATCGTTCATGTCCACCTCATGGCTTGCAGGGTACCTGGACAGACGCTAGTGGCACTGATCGCTGGCCAGCAGTGCAGCGACCGTCATCGCCCGCATGACGGCGCGTGAGCGCGCAACTCCGGCCGGCTTGGTGTCGGCGGACTTCATGCTGTGCGGTGTCGAGTTCAACAAGCCGAAGATCGCGTGCGCCGTCAGCCGCGCATCGGCTTCAGCCCGCTCGGGGTTCAGCTCGCGCAGCACGCCCACCCAGACCTCGACATACTGGCGCTGCGCTTTGCGTACTTGCTTCTCGGCCGCCTCGGGCAGGTGCGCCAGGTCGCGGTCCTGAATGCGGATCAGGTCTGGTTCGCCCAGTGCGAAGTCGAGGTGAAAATCGATGAGGCCGTCCAGCGCTGAGGCGGCGTCTGAGCTGCGGGCCTTCACGTCCCGGGCACCGGCGAGTAGCCGGGCGCTAATCCCGACCAGCAACTCGACCAGCAGCGACTCCTTGTTGGGAAAGTGCCGGTAGATGGCCGGACCGCTGACACCGGCGGCGGCACCGATGTCCTCCAGCCGTACCGCGAGGAAACCGCGTTCGGCGAACAGCCGTTCGGCGGCCGACAGTAGTTGCAAGCGCCGGTCGGACTTCAACTGGCTGCGGCGATTTGGGGCGTCAGGATGGCCGGGCAGGCCGCGCGGGACAGACGTTGTCATGGCGGACCTCCGTCCCCAATTCGTCCAGTCGGTTAATCGCCACTAACCTAGCACGAGTTATTCGCAATTAACTCGAATTGCGGGCGTGGTAACAGATGTCGGCGACGGTTTAGGTTGGTAACCGAACCAGCCGGAGGAACCGTGGCAGCCACAGGAGGCGCAGACCCCAATTCGCTGTCGTATGACCGCGGTCCGGGTGAGCCTCCGCTGCTCGAGACGACTATCGGCGCCAACTTCGCTGACACCGCCACGAAGTACCCGCTCAGGGATGCACTCGTCGACGTTCGGGCGGGGCGACGATGGTGTTACGCCGAACTGTTGGTTTCGGTGCGCCGACTGGCGACGGGGTTGGTGCGGGCGGGGATCGGCGAAGGCGATCGGGTCGGCATCTGGGCGCCGAACCGATGGGAGTGGGTGCTCGTCCAGTACGCGACCGCCGAGATCGGCGCCATCCTGGTGACCATTAACCCCGCCTACCGTGCCGGCGAATTGGAATATGCGCTAATGCAATCCGGGGTCGCGATGGTGATTGCCGCCTCGAGTTTCAAGGCCACGGACTACGCCACGATGCTGGCCGAGGTGGCGCCGCGTTGCCCGGGTCTGAGCGATGTGGTGTTCCTGGACAGCGATCGATGGGATGAGCTGGCCAATGCGGACGTCGACCTCACCGCGCTGAACGAGATCGCGGCCACACTGGACAGCCGCGATCCCATCAACATCCAATACACTTCCGGCACAACGGGATACCCGAAGGCCGCCACGCTCAGCCACCGCAACATCCTCAACAACGGCTACCTGGTGGGCGAGCTGCTCGAGTACACCCCCCAGGATCGAATCTGCATCCCGGTGCCCTTCTATCACTGCTTCGGCATGGTGATGGGCAATCTGGCGGCCACCAGCCATGGCGCCTGCGTGGTGATCCCGGCGCCTGCCTTTGAACCGGCTGCGACTCTGCAGGCGGTGCGGGCCGAGCGGTGTACCAGCCTCTACGGCGTGCCGACGATGTTCATCGCGGAGCTCGGCCTGCCGGAGTTCGCCGACTACGAGCTGGGCAGCCTGCGCACCGGGATCATGGCGGGCTCGCCGTGCCCGGTCGAGGTGATGCGCAAGGTAATCGAGCGCATGCACATGCCGGGCGTCTCGATCTGCTATGGCATGACCGAAACGTCACCGGTTGCCACGCAGACGCGCACTGACGACTCGCTGGCACGGCGTGTGGGCACGGTCGGCCGGGTCGGGCCGCATCTGGAAGTCAAGGTGGTGGACCCGGTCAGCGGCGAGACCTTGCCCCGCGGCGTGGCGGGCGAGTTCTGCACACGGGGTTATTCGGTGATGGCCGGCTATTGGAACGACCCGGAGCAGACCGCGGAGGTCGTCGACGCGGACGGCTGGATGCACACCGGCGATCTGGCCGCGATGGACGCGTGCGGATACGTCCAGATCACCGGCCGGATCAAGGACATCGTCGTTCGCGGTGGCGAGAACATCTCACCGCGTGAGATCGAGGAGTTCCTCTATACCCATCCCGACATCGTCGACGGCCACGTCATCGGGGTTCCGGATGAGAAGTACGGCGAAGAGCTCATGGCGGTCGTCATGCTGCGCGAAGGAGCGCCGGAGCTGACCATTGAGGGGCTGCATGAGTTCTGCACGGGCCGGATCGCCAGGTTCAAGATCCCGCGGTATCTGTGGATCGTCGACGAGTTCCCGATGACCGTCACCGGCAAGGTCCGCAAAACCGAGATGCGGCAGCGGGCCATCGGGTACCTCCGCGGGCAAGACTGAGTGTCCAATGTCGTCCCTGGACGCGACGGTGTGGGCGATGGTATCCTCACCTCAGTTAATGAGCATTAACTGAAATCTTCTACCGGCCGGCTTTGCGCCGGACCGGATGTGGAACCGCCCCGACGGCAAGGAGGCTGCTGCCGCGATGGACAAGGTGGTGGCGACGGCCGCTGAGGCGGTCGCCGACATAACCGACGGGTCGTCCCTGGCGGTCGGGGGATTCGGCTTCTGCGGCATCCCCGAGGCGCTGATTGCGGCGCTGGTCGATAGCGGCGTACGCGATCTGGAGACGGTGTCGAACAACTGCGGCGGTGACGGCGTCGGGTTGGGTCCGTTGTTACAGCACAAGCGAATTCGTCGGGCCATCGCCTCGTACGTAGGCGATAACAAGGAATTCGCCCGCCAGTTCCTCGCCGGTGAACTCGAAGTGGAGCTCAACCCGCAGGGCACCCTGGCAGAGCGGCTGCGTGCCGGGGGGATGGGTATACCGGCCTTCTACACGATTGCCGGAGTCGGCACCGCCGTCGCTAACGGCGGGCTGCCATGCCGCTACGACGCTTCGGGCGCGGTTTCGGTGATGTCACCGCCCAAGGAGACCCGCGAGTTCGACGGCGTCACCTACGTTCTCGAGCGCGCGATCCGCACCGACTTCGCGCTGGTGCACGCTTGGAAGGGCGACCGGCATGGCAACCTCGTCTACCGCGAGGCCGCCGCCAACTTCAACCCCGACTGCGCCCAGGCCGGCAGGATCACCATCGCCGAGGTCGAACATCTCATCGAGCCTGGAGACATCGACCCGGCCGCGGTGCACACGCCAGGCATCTACGTGCAGCGGGTCGTGCACGTGCCGAACCCCGTCAAGCGGATCGAGAAGGTGACGGTGCGACAGTGAGCTGGAGCAAGGAAGGTTTGGCCGCGCGGGTGGCCGCCGAATTCGAGGACGGCCAATATGTCAACCTCGGCATCGGAATGCCCACCCTGGTCCCCAACCACATTCCCGATGGTGTCGCCGTCGTCGTGCATTCGGAGAACGGGATCCTGGGTGTCGGGCCGTATCCCCGGCGCGAGGACGTCGACGCGGATCTGATCAACGCGGGCAAGGAGACGGTCACCACGCTGGCGGGTGCGGCGTTCTTCGGCTCCTCGGCCTCATTCGGAATCATCCGCGGCGGGCACCTCGACGTCGCGGTGCTTGGGGCCATGCAGGTCTCGGCCACCGGTGACCTTGCCAACTGGATGATTCCCGGAAAGATGGTCAAGGGCATGGGTGGCGCGATGGACCTCGTGCACGGCGCCCGCAGGGTGATCGTGATGATGGAACACACCGCCAAGGACGGCAGCCCGAAAGTCGTTGAGCAATGCACGCTTCCGCTGACCGGCGTCGGCTGTGTGAACCGCATTATCACCGAGCTCGCCGTCATCGACGTCTGCAACAACGGCTTGCACCTGATCGAGACCGCCCCTGGGGTCTCGATCGACGAGGTGCTCGCGAAAACCGAACCGCCCCTTGTGCTGGCGACAACCGGGAGGCAGTCGTGAGTATGTCCGTGACGGCCGCGCCATCCTTCACCGACGAACACCGCCGGCTGGTCGGTGAGTTGAACGCCAAGCTGGCGGCCGCGGCTCTGGGCGGTAATGAACGTGCGCGGGAACGTCACGTCAGCCGCGGCAAGCTGCTGCCCCGCGAACGGGTCGACCGCCTGCTCGACCCGGGCAGCCCGTTTTTGGAGCTGGCTCCGCTTGCCGCCAACGGCATGTACGACGACGAGTCCCCGGGAGCCGGAATCATCACCGGGATCGGCCGGGTGTCGGAGCGTGAGTGCGTGATCGTCACCAACGACGCGACGGTCAAGGGCGGCACCTACTACCCGATAACGGTCAAGAAGCACCTGCGCGCACAAGAAGTCGCGTTGCAGAATCGGCTGCCGTGCATCTACTTGGTCGACTCCGGCGGTGCTTTCCTACCCCGCCAAGACGAGGTTTTTCCGGACCGCGAGCATTTCGGGCGAATCTTCTACAACCAGGCGACCATGAGCGCCAAAGGCATTCCTCAGGTGGCTGCGGTACTCGGCTCGTGTACTGCGGGCGGCGCCTACGTCCCGGCGATGAGTGACGAGGCCGTGATCGTTCGCGAGCAGGGCACGATCTTCCTCGGCGGTCCGCCACTGGTCAAGGCCGCCACCGGCGAGATCGTCACGGCTGAGGAACTCGGTGGCGGCGACCTGCATTCTCGGGTCTCCGGTGTCACCGACCATCTCGCCGACGATGACGAGCACGCGCTGCGCATCGTCCGCTCGATCGCGGCCACCTTCGGCCCGCGTGAGCCCAGTCAGTGGGAGGTGCGACGCCCGGTCGAGTCCAAGCACTCACAGGCGGAGCTCTACGACGTCGTGCCCCCGGATCCGCGGGTGCCCTACGACGTGCACGAGG
>DATIOT010000091.1:0-5210 GCA_035472875.1 Mycobacterium sp. | reverse complement strand
GGTGCTGGCCGAGCGGCTGCTGACCATCGAATGGCGGCAACGAGAACTGCCCGACGTGGAATACGCCGACGCCGGAACCTGGCTGCTGATCAGCACCACCGCCACCGCGGATGTGGTGGCCACCACGTTGACGGACGTGCTGAAAAACCATGGCGCGCACTGCACCACCATGTGCTGGCCACACAACGCCGACTTTGCCGCAAATGCCGACCAGCTTAGAGATCATTTGCGCCCCGGTGGATTCAGCGGTGTGGTGATCCTTACGGGACCGAAAAACGGCGACGCCGACGACCAGGCGCCGCTGCTGGGCCGCGAGTACGTGCAGCATCTGGTGCGTATCACCCGCGAATTGCCCGAACTCCCAGGCGAGCCGCCTCGCCTGTACGTGGTGACCCGCAACGCCCAGACCGTGCTGGCCGGCGACCGACCGAACCTGGAGCAGGCTGGGCTGCGTGGCCTGATCCGAGTGATCGGCACCGAACATCCGCATCTGCGCGCCACCCAGATCGATGTGGACGCCGACACCGACGCTGAGCACCAGGCACGCCAACTGCTCAGCGGGTCCGAAGAAGATGAGACCGCCTGGCGAAACGGGGCGTGGTATGCGGCGCGGTTGTGGCGCACGCCGCTGGGCCCCGAGGAGCGGCGCGCCAGTGTGGCCGACCATGGGCGCGACGGGATGCGCCTGCAGATCCGCACACCCGGTGATCTGGAGTCGACGGAACTTGTTGTGTGCGACCGAGTTCCGCCGGGGCCGGGAGAGATCGAGGTCGCGGTCAGCGCGTCCAGCATCAATTTTGCCGACGTGCTGGTCGCATTCGGCCGCTACCCCGCCTTCGAGGGGCGGTTGCCGCAACTGGGGACCGATTTCGCCGGAGTGGTGACCGCGGTCGGACCAGACGTGACCGGCCACAAGGTGGGCGACCATGTCGGCGGCCTGTCCCCCAACGGCTGCTGGGGCACGTTCGTCACCTGCGACGTGCGCCTTGCCGTCACCCTGCCGTCCGGACTTTCCGACGAGCAGGCGGCCGCGGTGACCACCGCGACCGCCACCGCCTACTACGGCCTACACGAGCTGGCCCGCATCAGGCGTGGCGATAAGGTGTTGATCCATTCCGGAACCGGTGGTGTGGGACAGGCGGCAATCGCCATCGCCCGCGCTGCCGGCGCCGACATCTTCGCCACGGCCGGCAGCGAGCAGCGTCGACAATTGTTGCGCGACATGGGCATTGAGCATGTCTACGACTCGCGAAGCCTGGAGTTCGCCGAGGGAATCCGCCGCGACACCGACGGCTATGGCGTGGACATCGTGCTCAACTCGGTGTTCGGCGCCGCCCAGCGCGCGGGTGTCGAATTGCTGGCGTTCGGAGGGCGATTCGTCGAGATCGGCAAACGCGACATCTACGGCGACACCCGGTTGGGGCTCTTCCCGTTCCGGCGCAACCTGACGTTCTACGCCCTCGACCTGGCGTTGCTGGCATTAAGCCACCCCGACCGGCTGCGAGACCTGCTGAACACGGTGTACCAGCTCACCGCGGACGGCTCGCTGCCGATGCCGGAGAGCACGCACTACCCGCTTGCCGACGCCGCCACCGCGATTCGGGTGATGAGCGGCGCCCAGCACACCGGCAAACTCGTGCTCGATGTCCCGCGCACCGGGCGCGCTCGCGTGATGGTGCCGCCGACGCAGGCCCGGGCCTTCCGCAGCGACGGCGCCTACATCATAACCGGCGGGCTGGGGGGCCTGGGGCTGTTCTTGGCCGAGAAGATGGCAGCGGCCGGCTGTGGGCGTATCGTGCTGTCTTCGCGCTCACAGCCAACCCCCGAGGCGTTGGAGACGATCGAGCGCATCCGCGCGATCGGTGCCGACGTTGTGGTGGAGTGCGGCGACATCGCCCAACCCAACACCGCGCAGCTGTTGGTTGCCACAGCGACCGACACCGGGCTACCGGTGCGGGGTGTGCTGCATGCGGCGGCGGTGGTCGAGGACGCCACCCTGACCAATATCAGCGACGAGCTCATCGAGCGTGACTGGGCACCAAAGGTTTACGGTGCGTGGAACTTGCACACTGCCACCGCCGACCAGCCGTTGGACTGGTTCTGCTCCTTCTCCTCGGCGGCCGCGCTGGTGGGCTCGCCCGGGCAGGGTGCCTACGCCGCAGCCAACAGCTGGCTGGACGCCTTCACCCTGTGGCGCCGGACTCAGGGCCTGCCGGCCACCGCAATCGCCTGGGGCGCCTGGGCCCAGATCGGGCGCGCCACTGCCTTGGCCGAGGGCGCCGCAGACATGGCTATCGCTCCCGACGACGGCGCTTACGCGTTCGAAGCGCTGCTGCGCCACGACCGCGCCTACACCGGCTACGCGCCCACCACGGGCACACCGTGGTTGGCCGCCTTTGCCCAACAAAGCCCGTTCGCCGAAGCGTTCCGCTCCACCGGGCAAAACGCAGCGGGCACAAGCAAACTGCGTGCCGAGCTTGAGGAGCTGCCACTGGACGAGTGGCCCACCCGGCTGCGACGTCTGATCTCCGACCAGGTCAGCCTGATCCTGCGTCGCAACATCGATCCCGACCGTCCGCTCTCCGAGTACGGCATGGACTCGTTGGGTGCCCTGGAACTACGCACCCGTATCGAGACCGAAACGGGAATACGCATCAATCCCAGCGATCTCGCGACCATTGGCACCATTCGCGGTTTGGCGGGACTGCTGTGTGAAAAGCTGGCGCCCGCGGAAGCCGCTTGACATCGACGTGTCGGCTTAGCCTAGATCCATGGATAGGCCGGTGATTTGATCGGCGCGTGGCTCTCCGAACCGCCGTTCTGAGGGTGGTCGAAGAAATCTCACTGGCTCGGGTGGCATCCTGAGTACCGATACCGACTTCCACTACCACCGCGTCCTGAATCTTTACCAACGCATCAATGTCCTCGTCTACCTGAACGACGGTTGGGAATTATTCCCATCCCCATCGCTAAACGCTAATGGCGGCGACCTGTAGCCCTCTACTACTACACGGCTGCTCCGACCGACAACTTCAGCGGTGACGACAATATCTGCTGGAGGGAGCGCGGGAGCACGAACGCGTAGTCCGGAAGGGACAACTCCTCGTCTACCCGGGGCTGCTCAACCTAAGCCGCGTCATCGGCATCCTGGCGCATATCGTGAACCCCAGCCGGGGCGCCGGGCTGGTGAAGGCGAATTTGGCCTACCGCCGGAAGGCCAGGCGCGCCCACACCGAAATCGCCTGGGCTCCACCCATCGCGCTCGAGGACGTCAGCGTCGATCTGCAGCTCGGCGACTGGGCGTACAGCCGCTTCAACTCCTGGATATCGCCGGTGGAAAGTCGGCCCGTCTTCATGTTCCGTCCGACTCCCCCACGGTTTACGTATCCCGGCCCGCTGCCAGCCGCTCGCGCAGACTCTTCGGCCGTATATCGGGCCAGTTCTGTTCGATGTAGTCCAGACACGCGGCGCGGTCCGCTTCTCCGTAAACCACCTGCCAGCCGGCTGGAACATCGGCGAAGGCCGGCCACAGGCTGTGTTGCTCCTCTTCGTTGACCAACACGAAAAAGCTGCCATTGTCGTCGTCGAACGGATTGATGCTCACGGTTCTCCAGGCTTCTAGTCGAGGTAAGTGAAACCGTTCCGAACATTAGTAGAGGCCAACAGGGTCTGTTTGGGGTTCCGACAAAGTTCCTGGTGTGGCTGCTGATGCAGCGCGGTACCGATTCCTTGCTGGTTTGGAAGGACTCCATCGTCCTTCCAGCGCCACCGGGCCACCCGCACGTGGTCGGCAATGGTCGCCGGTGCGGTCAGCAGCCGATCCGCCGCCACTAGCTTGCGCACGATCTGCTCGAGACGATGCCGCTTCCCTTCGCCATGGTCTTGTCGAGCCTGCTGCCCACAACGTGGGGCGCAAGACTCTCACACGCCCCGGATCAACGAACCGGGGTCAGGCCACGAGGTCCGTTCGAAACGCAGCGGCACCACGGAACTGACAGGACGACGGACATGGCATACATCCGCGCTTACGAGACCAAGCAACGCGCACGCGGCAAGGTCGTCAAGGCTAAGTCCGGAAATCGAGGACGAGGCGACGCGAGCCCTTCTGGATCGTCACGACGCCATCATTCCAGGCTTCGTTCACGAACGGACTCTTGAACGTATACGGCGGATCCAGGTTCCCGCCGTTCGAGGCGATAGGTGGCGGAGGCGGCCTCCTCGCCGCAGACTTCGCCGATGACGCGGAGTTGCGACGTGGTCAGGAATGCTGCCCACTGTCCGACGCCGTCGTCGTCGATCGCCCGGTCGTTCTGCGTTGCCCCGAACGAGGTTCCGGTGTGCAGCCGGTGGTGGCGCAGCAACGCCGAGTTCCAGCGCAGCCCGAGGTCCTGCATGAGGTCTCGCAATGCCGCGGCGGGTTTCTGCACCAGTTCTTCGTAGCGGACGACGTGCACGGCCACGCTCGCCTGTCGCTGCCAGATCCCCAATCCGCGCTGCTTGAGCTTCCAGCACAGCGCGCCCACGAACGCGTGGTCCTCGTCGCTGCGGTGCGTCGCCGGCATCGCGAGGATGCGGTGGTACCGCGCGAGCAGCGGCTGGATGTCCGCGAACGCATCGCGGGGATACCGCTCGAGCATTCGCGTGATCTCGACCGGGGCGAAAGCCCCGGCCCAGGCGACCTCGAGGGGACGACGGCCTGACAATCTCTGGATTCGAAACGTGCGCCTCGGCGGACATCTCGTAGGGGTCAACCTCATCTTGAGCCGGCACATCGAGGCAACCACGTCGCGCGGGTCTCGCACCATCCAGACGATGTCCGTGGCGCCGAGCTTTTTCTGGACCAGCTCCAAGTTTGCGGATTCCTGCGGCAGCTTGAACGACAGCACGGGCTTGGACCGCGCGGCGCGCAGGAAGCGCCCGGGCTCATTCCGGTCAAAATCGGATTCGTCGACGTGGCGAATTGCCGGGTGGCTGTCCAGGATCAGTCCCATGAGCGTCGTGCCGCTGCGCTGGCAGCCGGTGATCACGATTCGTGAGGGTCGTCCTATCTCAGTTGGGGTCATTGCAGCGTCCTTCGCTGCTTCCACTGCTCGATGTCTTGCCGTCGCCACAACCGGACGCGGCTGGCGCTGACGTCAACAACGGGCTTCGACGTTCCCGACCGGTGCATGCCCAACACGAACAGATCGACCGGGCGGGCCGCACTCCCG
>DATIOT010000090.1:0-1727 GCA_035472875.1 Mycobacterium sp. | reverse complement strand
TACTTGCAGCCGAAGCGGGTTACTCCACGATCGCGCGGACCGGCAAGCGGTGAGCTACGCAATGGTCTCGGTCGTGACCCGACTCCTGATGTCACGCCAGATAAATTCCCGTCCGGGATGATTGGTGGCATGTCGGCTCGTGGCCCGACCCAGACCTTTGCAGACACAGCCCTTAGGTCTGCTGGTTGGAGTAAACCGGACTCGTTGTGCTCATAGCGAGTTATTCCGGGTCTGACCCTTATGAGACGTCGGTGAATGGCTGGGACAAGCCTGGCCGTGACGACACTGGAAACAGCGTGCCTAAACCCTACGACTTCTTCGTCTGTCTGGCTTCGGCGGATCGGGTCGGATCGTTACCTTGCGGCCGTCCGTGAGGTCGACCTGCGGGTTCAGGATCACCCGGTCGCCGGCGGCGACACCCGTGCTCACCTCCACCGAGGTGCCGAAGTCGCGCACCGGGGTGATGGGCCGGATCCGCGCCGTATCGTTCTCTACCACGGCAACCGAGAGCCCATTGCGGTTGAAGATGATCGCCTCCGACGGCACAATCAGCGACGGGGTCTTGCGCGGGATCTTCAATTCCACTCTGCAATACATCCCCGGAGACAGCGTGTGGTCCGGGTTCGGAACGTCGATCTCGGTCAAGAGCGTGCGGGTGCCGGGCTGCAGCGCATCCGCGATGCGGGCGACGCTGCCGGAGAAGTCACGGCCAGGGATTTCCGGCACGCGCACCACGGCCTGCGTGCCCGGCGTTACGCCGATAGCGTCGTCCTGCGGCACGTAGAGCTGGATGCGGATGACGTCGGCGTGCGCCAGGGTGAACATGAAGGTGCCGCTGGTCGCGTCGGCCTGCACCAGGCTGCCTACGTCGATGTTGCGCTGGGTGATGACACCGTCGAATGGCGCGGTCACGCTTTGATACGTCTTCTGCTGGTTCAGCACCCGCAGCTGCGCCTCCTGTGCGACGATGTTGGCCGCAGCCACGGAAACCGCCGCGTCCCGCGCCTGCAAGGTCAAGCGATCGGTGTCGCCCTGCTGCTGGGTCGTCCAGCCCTGCTGCACCAGCTTGCGGTCGCGGTCCCATGTCACCTGGGCGAGGTCGCGTTGGGCGTGCGCCTGTTCAAGGGCGGCGCGCAGCTGTGTCAAGGTGCCCGCGGCCTGCGCGATCTGGTGCTCGACCTCAGGTGCAGTTATCTCCACGAGCAGATCGCCGGCCGTCACCCGGCTGCCGATGTCGACGTTGCGCTTGGAGATGTAGCCGCTGGCGCGGGCATAGATGTTCGCCTGCTCGAAGGCTTCCGTGGTGCCGGGCCAAACCGCGACGCGGAACGGCTCCGAGGCGTGCACCGCGGCGGTGCGCACTGCCGGCACGAAGTCGCGCCGCGTCTCCGTAGTCGCCAGCACCTCGGCGTGCAGCATGTAGTGTTTCCAAAAGCCATAGCCCAGCGCGCCGACGAGAAGGGCGATGACCACGTAGGCCAGGATGGTGCGGCCGGCCTTGCCTTTCGAGTGCGTGGGCGTCTGCACGGACTGACGATCGATCGACCGTTCGTGCACCGGGACGCCATTGTCCGGGGGCGGGGACAACTCGTTCATACCGGGTCCTCTGCGAAGACGCCCTGCGCGGGCTTGCCGTCATTGCCTTTGCGCAGCAGCGCGAAAAGATAGGGTACCACGAAAAGTGTGGTCGGGGTGGCGAACAAAAGCCCGCCGATCACGGCGCGGGC
>DATIOT010000089.1:0-11475 GCA_035472875.1 Mycobacterium sp. | reverse complement strand
GCACGAGACGATTGGATTGATATTGCACGACGGCACGTATGACGGGTTGAGCAGAATTTTGATCTTCTCGACCGTTAGCGTCATGGAGGCGAACAAGCCGATCACACCGGCGATCAGCACCCACCACGCACTGAGCGCAGGTATGCGGGCTCTGGGAGGCGAGTCCGGTGTCAGGTCGCCGGGGGGCGCGGCAGGTTGTGCTGACACCGCGACCGTCACGAAGTCGCAGGAGTGGCAGCCGTGTCTATGCCCGGCATATCGCCCACGATGCCTTTGATCTTGGCGACCAGCGCATCCGGTGTCGAATACTCATAGTTGTCGCCATTGATCTTGATCGTCGGGGTTGCGTTGATGTTTGCGGCCGCTGCTTCCCCGGTGACCGCGGAGAGGTACTTCCCGCTGTTGATGCAGTCCGGGACCTTGCCCACCACGCCGGCTTCGCGGGCAAGTTCGATCAATTTCGCGTTGTCGGGAAAGGTCTTGTCGGTTTCCTTAGGCTGCAGGTTCGCACTGAACAGCGCGGTATGGAAACGGCGAAACGCATCCATGGACTCATCGGCAACGCATTTGGCCGCCGCGCCCGCCCGCGATGAATAGTTCTGGTTTCGCGGGTTGTCCAGAATGGAGACCATGGAGTAATCGGCCGCGATGGCGCCGATGTCGATGAGCTTGGACACTGTCGGCCCAAAAGTGCGCTCGAAATTACCGCAGGCCGGGCACAGGAAATCCTCGTAGAAGGAGAACACAGCCTTCGGGTTGCTGGTCCCGGGCTGGGTCACCACCTTGCTCGACGTCACCCGTACCGTGTCGCCCTGACCGCTGGTGCCGCCTTTCTTGTCGTGATGCGACGTCACGATGTAGAAGACGAGCGCGACCGCGAAGATCACGATGAAGGCGGTACCGCCGATCTGGAAGAGTCGGCCGGATTTGCCGGTGGTGGACTTCAGGTCGAAACGCTGAGGACGTTTGGATTTGTCGGCCACGGTTCGCTGATCCTTAGGTGCTCGATTTGTCTCGACCGCAGTCGGGCGACGGCGCCTCTAGAGTACCGGCGGCCGTAGCCGCACACTCACGCCCGGCTCAGGTGAGCACGCAGGGCCGAAATCAGTTCGTTGGTGGCGGCAGCGCTGCCGCCCCCGAGCCGGAACAGATTGGTGAAGCCATGGGTCAGCGAACCCATGTAACGCAGGTCCACCGCGGTCCCGGCAGCCTGCAGCGCCTCCGCATACCGCTGGCCCTCGTCGCGCAACGGGTCGAAACCCCCCACTGCGATAAGCGCCGGCGCCAGCCCGGACAGCGACTCGGCCAATAGCGGCGATACCCGCGGATCGGCCGGGTCGAGGCCGGAACGCCTCAGATATTGAGACTCGAACCATTCCATGTCCCGTTTGGTCAGCACAAAGCCGCGCGCGAACAGGCTCAGTGACCGGGTCTGCGCGGTGAAGTCGGTCCGCGGGTAGATCAGCCACTGCAGCACGGGGGCAGGGCCACCGTCGTCGCGCGCCAGCTGGCACACGACTGCGGCGAGGTTGCCGCCCGCGCTGTCCCCGCCGACGGCGACCTGACCGGGGATGGCGCCCAATGCACCCGAGTGCTCGTATGCCCATTTGAAGGCCGCATAGGCATCGTCGACCGCGGCCGGGGCCGGATGCTCGGGAGCCAGCCGGTAGTCGATCGACAACACGTGGACGCCGGCGTCACGGCAGGTCAACCGGGACAGCGCGTCAGCGTAGTCCAGATCGCCGAGCACCCAACCACCGCCGTGGTAGAAGACCAGCAACGGCGCCGCCGCATTGCCGGGCGGACGGTAGTGGCGCGCCGTGATTTCGCCGGCCGGTCCGGGCAGCGTGATCTCCTCCACCTGGACATGAATCTGCGGCCCGGGAAAATTCAGCGTCATCTCGCGCATCTGGGCGCGCGAAGCGGCGGGGTCGTCGTCGACCACCAGGCCATCGATGCCCACGGCGTGCAGACCCGACAGCATCAGCTGCAGCGTGGGATCCAGCGTGTTGCCGTCGATGATCACCGCGCGACCACGGACCAGCATCCGCTGCGCGGCGGTCGGGATCCACGGAATGGCCTTGGCACCAACGGTGGTGACCGCGCCCTGCACGCGGCTGATCCACCCCATCGGTGCGCGTTTCGCCCCGAGATGGAGGTCCGGCGCGCCTGGCAGACTTTGTGTCATGGCAGCTCCCTTGGTGACGCTGAACGATGGCAATTCGATCCCCGCCGTCGGGCTCGGAGTCTTCCAGATCCCGTCGGCAGACACCGGACAGGCGGTTAGTGCCGCGCTGCGCGCCGGCTACCGGCATATCGACACCGCCGCGGCCTACCGCAATGAACGGGAAACCGGGCGAGCGGTTGCCGACTCCGACGTGCCGCGCGACCAACTGTACGTGGTGACCAAATTGGCGAATCCAGACCAGGGTTACGACAGCACGCTGAGGGCATTCGACGCCAGCATGGACCGGCTCGGTCTCGATTATCTCGACCTCTACCTGATCCACTGGCCGCAGCCGGCGCTCAACACGTTCGTCGACACCTTCAAAGCCTTCGCCCACCTGCGCGATCAGGGCCGCATCCGGTCCATCGGAGTCAGCAATTTCGAGCCCGAGCACCTCACCGTTCTGATCGATGCCACCGGCATCGTTCCGGCAGTCAACCAGATCGAGCTGCATCCGCGTTTCCCCCAAACAGAATTACGCGAGGTGCACGCCCAACGCGGCATCGCGACCGAGGCATGGGCGCCGCTGGGGCGGGGAGCGCTACTGACGCATCCGATGATTACCGCCGTCGCCGCCGAATGCGGACGGACACCCGCCCAGGTGCTGATTCGCTGGCATATCCAGCTGGGTAATATCGTGATCCCCAAGTCGGTGAACCCCTCACGGATTGCGAGCAACCTTGACGTGTTCGATTTCGAACTGAGCGCTAATGAAATGGCGTCGATCTCCTCGCTCGACGATGGAACCCGGCTTGGTCCGAATCCGCGAACCTTCAATTTCACAGGTAGGTGAATGACGTGACTGGCGAGTCGGGCACCGCCGTACCCTCAATAGCTCTCAATGACGAAAACACCATGCCGGTGCTGGGCCTGGGCGTCGCGGATTTGTCGGACGACGAGACCGAACGCGCAGTGTCCGCCGCGCTGGAAATCGGCTGCCGGCTGATCGATACCGCCGCGGCCTACGGGAACGAAGCCGCCGTTGGTCGTGCGATTGCGGCCTCCGGGATTCCCCGCGCAGAGCTGTTTGTCACCACCAAGCTTGCCACCAGCGACCAGGGTCTCAAAGCTGCCATGGACGCCTGTAGCGCCAGCTTGGAGCGGCTCGGCCTGGACTACGTCGACCTCTACCTCATTCACTGGCCGGCGCCGTCGCTGGGCAAATATGTGGACTCCTTCGGCGGGCTGCTCCAGGTCCGCGCAGAGGGGCACGCACGTTCGATCGGCGTCTCCAACTTCACTGACGATCACTTGACGACGGTTATCGACCTCGCCTTCTCCACACCGGCGGTCAACCAGATCGAGCTGCACCCGCTGCTCAACCAAGACGAGACGCGCAAAGCAAATGCGCAGCACAACATCGTGACGCAGGCCTACACACCGCTGGTCCTCGGCAAGTTGATGGACAATCCGACGGTGACTTCGGTCGCAGGTGAATACGGCAAGACACCCGCACAGGTACTGCTGCGGTGGAACCTGCAGCTGGGTAATGCGGTCATCTTCCGGTCGGCCAAAGCCGAACACATTGCCAGCAACCTCGACATCTTCGATTTCGAATTGGCTGCCGAGCACATGGACGCGATTAACGGTCTCAACGACGGCACCCGGCTGCGCCCGGACCCGAACACCTACGACGGCTCGTAGCGGTTCGCACTATCCGGTCGGGCAGGTGGCTGCGGCCTGACGTAAAACGCCCGATGACGCCTCATCGACCGGCAATTGGTAACCGCGCAGCACAGCGGTGAACTGCATGGCGTACTGACACGCGAACGCGGTGTTCGGCGGCATCCACTGAGCCGGCGGCGAATCACCCTTGTCCTGGTTGGCCTGGCCTTCGACGGCCAGCAGGTTGGCCGGATCATTGGCGAAACGCATCCGCTCGGGAAACGTCCACCCGTAGGCCCCCATGTCCCAGGCATAGGCAAGCGGGACGATGTGATCGATCTGCACCGACTCGCCGACCTTCGCGCCGCGTTGGAACGCGACGGTGGTGTTTGTGTACGGGTCGTGCAGAGTGCCAGTGGCCACCGCATTCGGACAGCGCTTGATCGACACATATGTCTTGTCGACCAGATCGCGGTTGAGGATGTCGTCGCGCGTGTCACACCCGTTGTGTCCAAGCGGGGCATCGTTGTCGTCGTCCCAAGCGTCCCCGTAGGCCGCCCTGCGGTAGTCGTAGCGGTGGACCCGCTGCGGCAGCACGGCAACGCCCGCCAGCACATCGGTACCGGGTTGCACCGTCGGGACATCCGCGCGTGCGGCCACTTCAGAGTGCTTGGCCGCCGATGATCCCAGCGTCTGGTAGGCGACCAGCACCGCGAGCGCCGCGGCCACCGACAACCACAGCAGCACCTTCCGGTTCATGACTTGTCCAGGTATTCGATGCGGTCGGTGTCGGTGAATCGTGCTGCCAGCACCGCCAATCCGGGGTGCGGCGACCTGGCAGAGTCTTCGTAAGCCCGGATGCAGAAGTCCCGCGCGGCTTCGATGAAAACCTGGTGGTCGGCCAATGACAAGAGCCGCAGGGTGATCGCCTTGCCGGACTGGTTGCGGCCCAGCACATCTCCTTCCCGGCGTTCCTTGAGATCCAGATCGGCAAGCGCGAACCCGTCCATGGTTTGGGCGACGGCAGACAGCCGGTGACCGGCCGGCGATCCCGGAGAGGCCCAGCTGGCGAACAGACACAGGCTCGGATGCTCGCCGCGGCCGATGCGGCCGCGGAGCTGATGTAACTGGCTGATTCCGAACCGGTCGGCGTCCATCACTACCATGACCGTGGCATTGGAGACGTCAACGCCTACCTCAATGACGGTGGTACACACCAGCACATCGATCTCGCCTGCCCGGAAACCCGCCATCGCGGCGTCCTTCTCGTCGGTGGACAACCGTCCGTGCATGAGCCCCAACCGTAGGTTCGCCAGCTCACCGGAACGCAGTTGCGCGTACAGACCCTCGGCGGTTTCCGACGGTCTGGCGTTCTGTTCCCCCTTCTGTGGGTCGTCGGTCTCGTCGATGCGGGGCGCCACCACATACGCTTGGCGGCCGGCGGCGACCTCTTCGATGACGCGCTGCCAAGCACGCTTTAACCATGCGGGCTTGTCCTTGATGAAGACGACATTACTGGTGATCGTCCGACGTCCGAGGGGAAGTTCGCGCAGCGTCGAGGTCTCCAGGTCGCCGTAGACGGTAAGCGCGACGGTACGCGGTATCGGCGTCGCCGTCATCACCAACAGGTGCGGCGTGATGCCAGCAAGAGCCTTGGCGCGCAAACGATCTCGCTGCTCGACACCGAACCGGTGTTGCTCGTCGACCACCACCATGCCCAGGTTGTGGAAGTCCACCGCATCTTGCAGCAGCGCATGGGTTCCGATGACGATGCCGACCTGACCGCTGACGATCTCGGCACGGACTTGCTTCTTCTGCGCCGCAGTCATCGAGCCGGTGAGCAGCGCCACCCGCGTCGCCTTGTCGGCGCCACCCAGCTGGCCTCCCATCGCCAACGGGCCGAGGACGTCGCAGATCGACCGCAGATGTTGTGCGGCAAGGACTTCCGTTGGCGCCAGTAGTGCACACTGGTAACCCGCATCGACCATCTGCAGCATCGCCAGCACCGCGACGATCGTCTTGCCCGACCCGACCTCACCTTGCAGCAGGCGGTTTATCGGCCGGGTTGCCGCGAGCCCGTCGGACAGCACGGCGAGCACCTCGCGCTGTCCTGCCGTCAGCTCGAAAGGCAAGCGCCGCAACAATTCAGCCGCCAGACCATCTGAGCGCGGCGGAGCCGGGGGCCCTGACTCCGAGAGCTCACTGTGCCGCCGAGCGACCAGCGCCCACTGCAGGCCGACGGCTTCGTCGAACGTCAATCGCCGGCGAGCACGTTCGCGTTCGGACTCGCTCTCCGCGAGGTGGATGGCGCGCAGCGCCTGGTCTTCGGAGATCAAGCCGAGTTTGGCACGCAGTTCGGCGGGCACCGGGTCGCCGACGGGGTCGAGGACCTCGAGCACCTGGCGCACACATGCAAAGATGTCCCAGCTCTGCAGCTTGGTGCTGGCCGGATAGATGGGGAAGAAGCGGCGTTCGAACTCCGACATCGCTAATTCGCCGCTGACGGCCCGCGAGGCGTCCGCGATGCTTTTCAGTGACCTCGTGCCCCGGTTCTTTCCGTCCGGCGAGTCGAGGATGAGAAATGCGGGATGCGTGAGCTGCATAACCCCCTTGAAGAACCCGACTTCCCCGGAGAGCATCACTTTCGTGTCTTTGGTGAGGTCCTTTTTGATGTAGTTCGCGTTGAAGAATGTGGCGGTCACCTTGCTCCGTCCGGATCCGACGGTGATGCGGTGACACATCCTCTTCCGATCCTTCTTCATCGGAAAAGACTCCGTAGCGGTGATCGTGTCGACGATGGTGATGTGCTCACCCGCTTCGGGCCGCTCCCCGTCGGCGCCCCGCACGGCGGCGCCCTCGGTGTAGCTGCGCGGGTAGTGGCGCAGCAGGTCATCGACGGTCCGGATGCCGAACACCTCGTCCAGGGAATCGGCCGCCTTGGCGCCCACGATGTAGTCCAGCCGGTCACTCAGTGACACCACGGCTACTCGACCCCGATCAGCAGCGCGTCGCCGCGATGGCCGGTGCGGTAGATCACCAGCTCGGACCCCGGATGGTTGTCGTGCACGTGCATTTCCAAGATGTCGGCGACGGCGGCAGCGACGGCCTCCGTCTCCATACCGGCGCCGACCAGCACCGTCACCAGGTCGCCGCCGGATGCCAACAGCAGATCGAGTAGGCCGATCGCCGCACCGGCCGCATCGGCGGCCACGATCAGAATCTCGTCGCCAGCGATGCCCAGGCCGTCACCTGGCTGACAGGGACCTGCCCAGGTCAGCGCGCTTTCGGTCGCGATGCGCACCGATCCGTGCCGGGCAGCGCCGGCGGCCCGGGCCATAGTGAAGCCGTCGTCGACTGCCTGCCGGTCAGTTTCGTGCACGGCCAGCGCGGCCAGCCCCTGCACCATCGACCCCGTCGGTATCGGCACCACGTCGATACCCCACCCGATTGCCGCGGTGCAGCCGGCCACCAGCTCCTCCGCGGCCACATAGCCGTTGGGCAACACCATCACCTGCGCGGCGCCGGTGTCGACCAGGGCCCGCACCAGCTGGTGGGCACTGATATCCGTGGCCGGATCGCTCGCCTCCGGATCCGGTTGCAGCACGCAGGCGCCCTCATCACCGAACAGCTCGGCGGCGCCGTCACCGTCGACGACGGCCAATACCGCCCGCTCCCGCGTCCAGCTGCCTGCCGGCAGTCCGGTGATGCCGGAGCTGAGGGCCGAGACCATGATCCGGCTCGGCCGCCCGGCTTGTAGTCCTGCTTCGACGGCCGCACCGGCGTCGTCGGTGTGCACGTGCACCGAGTAGGTGCCCTGAGTCGTCGAAGGCGCGGCCGCGATGGCCACGGAATCACCCAATTCCCCGAGCCGGTCCTGCAGCGCGTCCGCCGCTGCGGCATCGGCACCATCCAGCAGGTACATCACCTCAAATTGCGGCGCCGGGCGTTCGGCGGGGGCTTCCGGTTGCGGCGCGCGCGGCGACAGCTCGTATACCGTCCGTGCGGGCGCCGGCCCAGTGATGGTCGAGCGCAGCGCGTCCAGCAGGACCAATAGGCCTCGTCCGCCGGCGTCCACCGCACCGGCGTCGGCAAGCACGTCCAGCTGCTCGGTGGTCTTCTCCAGCGCGACCACCGCCGCATCGCCGGCGGCGGTGATCGCCGGGGCCAGCCCGTCGTCGGCGCACTCCTCGACGGCGTCGGCGGCGGCCCGCAATACCGAGACGATCGTTCCCGGAATCTCCTGGCCCCCCATCGAGGTGATCACCAGATCGACGCCGCGTTGCAACGCAGCCGCGAGGATCACGGCGTCCATCGCGGGCAATTCACCGCCCGAGTCGGCGGCCGCAATGGCGGTGACGTCGGCGATACCGCGCAGGATCTGGGACAGGATCACGCCGGAATTGCCGCGCGCGCCGTTCAGCGCGCCCGCTGACAGGGCGCCCGCGACCCGGGCGACGCACCCTGGGCTGCCCTCGGCGCTGGCTCCCGCATGCGCCTCCGCCAACGCAGAACGCATGGTGAACAGCATGTTGGCGCCGGTATCGGAATCGGCGACCGGGAACACGTTGAGCCGGTTGATCTCGTCGATGTGGGTAATCAGGTCGCTGACGGCCGTGTGCGCCCAGTCCCGCAGGGTCACGGCGTCCAATAGACCATCCGACGTGCCCAGTGTGACCCACCTCCTCCGCGCGAGCCCCCGATCGGCGCCAGCGTAGCTCGGCGACGGCACGTTCGGCGGCTGCCGGTAAGCCGGCACCCGTCGGCGGGGGGCGAACCAGCCCATCGAGCCTAGCCAGAGGGGGCGACAGCACCGGTCGTAAGCTGTCTGTCAGCTGTCGATCGTTTTGGTGGTTGCCCACAACAGTCGGTATCCTGGGCTGGCCCGGGTCAGCCTGGGCCGTCCCGGCTTGGTGCCGGACCCCCGAAATCTTGAGGAGCTTGAAGAATGGCCGCTGTGTGCGATATCTGCGGGAAAGGCCCCGGCTTCGGCAAGTCGGTGTCGCACTCCCACCGCCGCACCAGCCGCCGGTGGGACCCCAACGTCCAGACTGTGCATGTCGTGACCCGTCCCGGCGGCAACAAGCAGCGGCTCAACGTCTGCGCGTCCTGCATCAAGGCCGGCAAGGTCGTCCGCGGCTAGCCGTCGCGGCCCATACACGTTTACCTCATCTGCCCGCCAGCCAGTTGGCAAAGCGGATCCTCCCCCGGGCGCCGGTGTCGTCGGTGACCAAGGTGCGTGACTCGAGGGCAGTCCCGAAGTAGCGAGCGTGTGGGTCGGTGACCACGACGCGGGTATCGCCGTGCTGCGTCAGCGCGGTGCGGATGAAGTTCTCGAACGGAAGGTATTCCGGTCCGCCGAGTTCGACGACGGCATTGGCCGGAGCGTCGACCGCGACCGCCGCCAGTCTCGCGGCGACCTCGGTGGCGGCGATCGGCTGGATCAGTGCCTCCGGGACCCGGACTCTGTCTCCGTCGGTGCAGGAATCGGCAATGGCACCCGCGAATTCGAAGAATTGGGTCGCCCGCAGGATCGTATACGCGATGCCGGAGTAGATGATCCGGCTCTCCTGCGCAACCTTGGCCCGCAGGTATCCGCTGTCGGGCATGCGGTCGGCGCCGACAATCGACAGCGCGACATGATGGGCCACCCCGGCGGTCTGTTCGGCCGCGAGCAGGTTGGCGGTGGACGTGGTGAAGAAATCCATCAGCGCGGAGTCTTCGTAGGACGGGCGAATCGGTGACGTCGACCAGCACCCGTGCTTCGTGCAGCGCGTCGGTGAGGCCGTCGCCGGTGAGCACATCCACGCCGGTGCGGCGCGAAGCCGGTAGCACCTGCTGACCGTTCGCAGTCAGGATGTCGACCACCTTGGTGCCGATCAGTCCGGTGCCGCCGACCACCACGATCTTCATGGACCCGATCCTCACATGGATTTCTAGTCAGTCCCTAACAACGATGACGGTCTTACCCGCGCGCCGAGCGGGGCGCCAGCCGCTTTCGAATGCGTCGCGCCCCTTTTCGAGCGGAAACATCTCTGCGATTTCCACATGCAGCCGGCCGCTATCGACCAGCGCAGCGAGCTCATTCAGCTGGTCTCGATTGGGCTCGACAATGAAGAACACTGCCGTGACACCGTATTCGTCGGCTCTGCCCGCCGGTGGGGGTGCCGACAGGGTGACCAACCTCCCGCCTCGGCGCAGCACGCGAAAGGATCGGTCCAACGTCTCACCGCCGACGGTGTCGATGACGACGTCGTAGGCGGCCTCCATTTCATCGAATGCTTCAGTTCGAACGTCGATTACCCGGTGTGCGCCGAAGCCGCGGATAAGCTCGCCGGCATCGCTGCGAACGGTCGCGGTGACCTGCGCACCGAGGATCGCGGCCAGTTGGACCGTCAAAACACCGACTCCACCGGCCCCGCCGTGCACCAGCACGGCCTCCCCGGGTTGTACTGCGGCGTGGTCGACCAGAGCCTGCAAGGCGGTCAGCCCGGCCAGCGGCAACGCGGCGGCGACCGCGTGCGACACCGTCGACGGCCTCGAGGCCAGATCGGCCGCGGGGATGGCGACGAAATCGGCTGCAGCGCCGTCGCGGTCGAATCTGATCAGTCCGTATACCTCATCGCCGGGCACGAAATCCACTACGCCCGAGGAGATATCAGAGACGACGCCGGATACTTCATGCGACGGGATCACCGGAGTCCGGCCGACTCCGTCGCGGGTCCACGTCTCCTCCCAGGTCAACTCGTCGAACGTGATCGCCGCGGCGTGTACCGCCACCAAGACTTCGCCGGCGGCCGGGACCGGCACGGGCGCGCGCTCGACCACCAGTACCTCCGGGCCGCCCCGGCGGTGTGCCCGCAGCGCCGTCATCTCGGTCAGGGCAGCCGCCAATCGATTGGGTCGGCGCCCATGCCGACGAGCAGCTCGTTGGCGCGGCTGAATGGACGCGAGCCGAAAAACCCGCGAGACGCCGACAGCGGCGAGGGGTGCGGCGACTCGATCGCCACGCAAGTGCCTTCGGCCAGTATGGGTTTGAGTGTTGATGCGTCGCGGCCCCACAGGATCGCCACCAACGGCTGCGACCGCGCCGCCAGCGCGCGGATCGCACACTCCGTGACCGCTTCCCAGCCCTTGCCCCGATGCGATGCCGGATTGCTGGGGCGTACCGTAAGCACCCTGTTCAACAGCAACACACCGCGCTGCGCCCAGGGCGTGAGATCGCCACACGAGGGCTGGGGATGGCCCAGGTCGGAGGCGTACTCGTCGAAGATGTTGGCCAGACTGCGGGGCAGTGGACGCACATCAGGGGCCACCGAGAAGCTCAGGCCCACAGCATGTCCCGGTGTCGGGTAGGGGTCTTGTCCGACGATCAGAACCCGGACGTCGTCGAACGGAAATGTGAAGGCGCGCAACACGTTCGGCCCGGCGGGCAGATACCTGCGCCCAGCCGCGATCTCGGCCCGCAGGAACTGGCCCATCTGGGCGACCTGATCGGCCACCGGCTCCAGCGCAGCCGCCCACCCCTGCTCGACCAGTTCACTCAACGGGCGCGCGGTCATCGGAGCCCCTGCACCAGCAGCACCACCGTGTCGGCGCCCGCCAGGCGGTCCTTCGAGATGTCCTGGTACTCAGGCGATCGCGCC
>DATIOT010000088.1:0-4355 GCA_035472875.1 Mycobacterium sp. | reverse complement strand
CATCGCAAGCCGTGGGTCCACCCGCCGCCAGGTGCAACAAGTCCTCGATGTCGTCGAGGGTGAACCCGAGTTGTTGGGCACGCTTGACGAACCGCACCACCCTCACCGCGTCCGAGGTGTAGTCCCGATAGCCCGACTGGGTTCGGGCGGGTTCGGAAAGCAGGCCACGGCGTTCGTAGTACCGCAGCGTCTGGGTGTTCACGTGGGCCTGCGCAGCGACCTCGCTCGTTCTCACCTAACCAGCATGAACCCTGTACCTAAGTGTCATGTCAAGCCCATGGCTTGACCTTTCGGTGGGCGTGACGAGGAAATGGAGTCGGACTCCAGATGTTGCTGGCGGTCGGGGCGCTGCACGGCATCCGGATCATTCCCGGCCCGTCGTCGCTATGGCTGGATGCAGCCGGCAAGCGGTTGCCGGTTCCTTTGTATCCCGGCTTCGACACGCTCGGCACGTTGGAGTACATCACCAAATCCGGGTACGACTACACCTGGTTTGTGTTGAACGCCAGGATCATTGAGAAGGAATTCGCACTGTCTGGTCAGGAGCAGAACCCTGACCTGACCGGCCAGAGTGTGCGAGAGCTGCTGCGCTCCCGAGCGCGGTCTGGGCCGCCGGGACCGGTGCAGGCGTTCGTCGACCGCGGTGTGGACTTCGTCAGCGCGAACTCGTTGCACGAGTTGGTGACCGCGATGAACAAGGTGCCCGATGTGGAGCCGCTGGACTATGCGACGGTGGAAGCCGAGGTCACGGCCCGCGATCGCGAGGTGGCCAACAGATTCAGCAAAGATGGTCAGATCACCGCGATCCGCGCCGCCCGCGGCTATCTGGGCGACCGGCTGGGCCGGGTGGTGGCGCCCCACCGGCTGGCCGATCCGAAAGCCGGGCCGATGATCGCGGTCAAACTCCACATCCTGACTCGAAAGACATTGGGTGGCATCGAAACTGACCTCGCTGCACGGGTACTCAAAGCCGACGGCACTCCGCTGACCGGGCTGTATGCGGCCGGCGAGGTGGCCGGGTTCGGCGGGGGCGGCGTGCACGGCTACCGGGCCTTGGAGGGCACATTTTTGGGTGGCTGCATTTTCTCCGGTCGGGCCGCCGGCCGCGGCGCCGCCGCCGACATCAGCTAGGGCCGAGCAGACGCAGAATCGCACGATTCGAGCAGAAATCGTGCGATTCTGTGTCTGCTCGCCGTCGGACTCGGCTTAGAAGGCGACTCCGCTTTCTTCGGGCAGCACTTGGAAGTCGGTGCTGGTCATCTCGGTGAGCCGGCCGTAGTAGATGCCCCTCGCGTCCGGAGCGACGATCCCTTGGTGGATGGGTACCGCGCGCGCCGGCGCCACCGCACGCAGGTAATCGACGGCCTCGGAAATCTTCATCCACGGGGCCGCCGCCGGAGCGGCCAATACATCCACCGGCTCGTCGGGCACGAACAATGCGTCACCGGGATGCATCAACCTCGCACGATGGTCCCCGTCGCCGACCAGATACGAAATATTCTCTATCACAGGGATTTCCGGGTGAATAACCGCGTGCCGGCCGCCGACGGCCCGAACGGTCAGCTCCCCGATCTGCAGCTCGTCGCCAACATGCACCGCCTGGCACGGCGCGCCGAGCTGTGCGGTGGTTTGCGGATCGGCGTACAGTGCGGCATCCGGGTTGCCCTCGAGCAGCGACGGCAACCGCGCGACATCGACGTGGTCAGGGTGCTGGTGGGTAAGCAAGATGGCGGACAGGCCGGTGAGTCCCTCGAAACCGTGCGCGAACGTGCCGGGATCAAAGAGCACACGTGTGTGGTCGAACTCGGCAAGTAGGCAGGAATGGCCGAAATGCGTCAGTTGCATGGCTACGATTGTGCCCTGACGGGGGTGATGCCGATGCGGGTGATCCTGGCGACGATGTTGGTTGCCGGCGGCCTCGCGGTCGCTCTTGTCGTCGTGGTACCGGCACACGCAGAACCGCAGACTTGCCCACCGGTGTGCGACCAGATCCCGGACACCGCGTGGATCCAGCAGCGTGCTGTGCCGCTGAACTCGGTATACAACTGGCCCGCGATGGCCGGTCTGGCGGTGCAAGTGACCGGGGTCGGGGCCGGGCCGCGCTTCCGTTTTGAGGATCTGTGTGCGACGCCGGCGCTATCGCAGGACCCGCGCGACTCGGCGGTCGCCGCTCGCGTGACCGTGGTCCACCCGGACGGTCAGTGGCAGTTGCAGGCTCAGATCCTGCACTGGCGCGGTGATACGGCCCGCGGTGGTTCGATCGCAGCCTCGGTGTTCAGCAAGGGTGTTGCCGCGCTACGCGGCTGCCAGCAGGGGTCACCGCAGCAGTCGCCGTCCATCACCAGCGACCGACCGAACCGGATGGCCGCGGTCATCAGCGGACCGGTCATCATGCATACCTACCTGGTCGCGCACGTGGCGAGCAGCACGATCAGCGAGCTCACGCTCTGGTCATCGGGGCCGCCACAGGTACCCTGGCCCTCGATGACAGACGATCCGGTGCTGGACTCCATGACCGCGCCATTGTGCGAGGCCTACATCGCCTCGTGTCCGTGAGCCGCGTGCGGCATCTGTCGCCGGTAGAGTTAGCGCCGAGCGAGATCTGAGGAGGAGCGCCGGTGGCTCGGGTGGTCGTGCATGTGATGCCCAAAGCAGAGATCCTCGACCCGCAGGGTCAGGCGATTGTCGGTGCGCTGGGCCGGCTTGGCCATCCCGGGATCTCAGATGTCCGTCAGGGCAAGAGGTTTGAGCTCGAAGTTGACGACACCGTCGACGATTCGGTGCTCGCCGAGATTGCGGAATCACTGTTGGCGAACACCGTGATCGAGGACTGGACGATAAGCCGGGAAGCGCTGTGACGGCACGGATCGGTGTCATTACTTTTCCAGGAACACTCGACGACGTGGACGCCGCGCGCGCGGCGCGGCGTGTCGGCGCCGAGGCGGTCAGTCTGTGGCATGCCGATGCCGACCTCAAGGGAGTCGACGCCGTGGTGGTGCCCGGCGGTTTTTCCTACGGCGATTACCTGCGGGCCGGTGCGATCGCGAGATTCGCCCCGGTGATGGGCGAAGTGGTCGATGCCGCCGGGCGCGGTATGCCGGTATTGGGAATTTGCAACGGTTTTCAGGTGCTCTGTGAGGCCGGGCTGCTGCCCGGAGCCCTGACCCGCAACGCGGGTTTGCACTTCATCTGCCGCGATGTGTGGCTGCAGGTGGCGTCGACCTCGACGGCGTGGACATCGCGTTTCGAGCCCGCCGCCGACCTGCTGGTGCCGCTGAAGTCTGGCGAGGGCCGCTACGTGGCCCCCGCGAACGTGCTCGACGAACTGGAGGGCGAGGGCCGGGTGGTGTTCCGCTACCACGACAACGTCAACGGCTCACTGCATGACATCGCCGGAATCAGCTCAGCCAACGGCCGCATAGTCGGGCTGATGCCGCATCCCGAACATGCCATCGAAGCGCTAACCGGTCCCTCCGATGACGGGCTGGGCCTGTTCTATTCGGCGCTGGACTCCGTTCTGGCGATCTAGGCGGAAGTACCTGCAGCGCTGCGTAATTCGGTGAACGCCGCGCAGAGCGCGTCGGTTGCTTCGTGCGGGTCGTTGAACGTCTTGTCGTCGGTGAGCACCGCCACTCCGAGCTGGTCGACATAGCTCCACACGGTGATGTTGACCGGGGCGCCCGGCGAAAGCACGCCGGTTGAGTAGATCTCGCTGACAGCGGCGCGCCCGAAGTCGCCACGCTCACGCGGCCCCGCGACGCTGGACACGGCCACGTTCATCATCTTGTTCGGCACGTCGCGCCTGCCTAGCCAGCGAAACGCGGCCGGAGCAATCGCGGTCGGTAGATAGGCCATCAGCCGTCCGTAGAGGCGCGGGCCGAGAATTTCGTGGTCTTCTTTGGCAATTCGGGTCGCCAGCGCGACCAGCCGTGCCCGCTCGGTCGGGTTGGCGATGTGAACGGGCAGCGAAATGGACAGACCGCTGATCTCGTTGCCGGTGATCCGGTCCGATTTGTCCGTGGCGGTCGGCACCGACGCGATGATCGGTCGGTCGGCTCGGCCGTCGTAGGCCAGCAACAGTTTTCGTAGCCCGCCCGTCGCTGTCGCCAGCACCAGGTCATTCATCGTGATGCCCAACGCCTGGGCGGTCGCTTTGACGTCGGCCAGCGGCAGCGTGGTGCTGGCGAATCGCCGCTGTGGTGACACCACGAGGTTGAGGAAGGTCGGCGGTGCGTCGAACGCATCAGCAAGATCCGGGTGAGCCCCCCGCTCCCTGGACCGGCGGCGCACCCGCGTCAATCCCACGGCTGCGTCTCTGATCAGCCCCGGGAGTTCGGCGACTTGCCGGGCGTGAT
>DATIOT010000087.1:0-2830 GCA_035472875.1 Mycobacterium sp. | reverse complement strand
CAGTACTGTTTGGGACCACCACGGTGTCGATCGGTCCTCATACGTCGAGCGCCACGATGTCGGCGCCCTCCTGCGCGAACCGCACGGCCTGCGCGCGCCCGATCCCCCGCGCCGCACCGGTGATCAAGGCAACCTTGCCCGCCAACCGCCCGCCGGGCCGTGCGCTCACGTGGTCTTCTGTGTCAGACCGGCGTCGACGACCAGCTGAATGCCGGTCATGTAGCGGGCCTGGTCGGAGGCCAAGAACACCGCGGCGTTGGCCACGTCGACGGGCTCCACCCACGGCACCGGTAGCAGGTTGCGCGCCTGGAGCACCTCGGCGGCATCCGCAGCGGTCGGGTTGTCCAGATCGGGCCGAAGGCCGCGGAACATCTCCTCGTTGAGCAACATCGGTGTTGCCACCGGCCCGGGATGCACCGTGTTGACTCGAATGCCGCGCGGGCCGAGTTCGTTGGCCAGAGAGCGCGCCAGCCCCACCACCGCATGCTTGCTGGCGGTGTAATGGGCGGAGTTGGCCGTACCGCGAATACCGTTGGTGGAACTGATGATGACAACGGAACCGCCCTGCTCTCCGATGTGCGGCACGCCCGCCTTGACCGTGTGCCACACCCCGGTGAGATTGATGTCGAGCGTGCGGTGCCAGACCTGCGGGTCGAGTTCCCAGGCGGGGGCGCCCCGGATGTGGATTCCGGCGTTGGCGACGATGACGTCGAGCCGACCCAGTTGTGCGACGCCGGCATCGATCGCTGCTGTCACCGCATCCAGGTCGCCGACGTCGGCCAGACCTGTCACGCACCGCCGCCCGCGATTCTCGACTTTCATTGCGATATCGCGTAAGTCGTCTGCGGTCGCCGGGGTATCTAGGGCGATCACATCGGCTCCCTCGTCGGCGAACCGTTCGCAGTGCGTGCGTCCGGTGCCCCGACCAGCACCGGTGACCACGACGACCTTGTCGAGCAATCCCGTCATCGCGGCATCTTAACCAGATCGAAGCCCTGGTAACCGGCGTCGGCGACCTCGGCGCACTTATCGTTGTACGTCGCGAACCCCCCGACGAACAACATGAAGCCCCTCGGCTTTCCGGGCACATTGGCGCCCATGTACCAGGAGCTCGCCTTGGTGAACAGTGTGGCTTCGGCACGCCGGGCGCATTCGGCCACCCACCCATCCACAGCGTCGAGGGTAGCTTCGATTGCGGCACAACCGTGTTGGTCCAGGTAGGCGATGGCCGCGGCGATCCAGTCTACCTGCGCCTCCGCATGCAGCACCATGTTCGCCAGCACGGCGGGTGCTCCCGGACCCGAGATCAGAAACAGATTGGGAAATCCGTCGACACCCAGTCCTAGATAGGTGCGCGGACCGTGCGCCCAGTCATCGCGCAGCGTAGCACCGCCTCGGCCGACGATGTCGATCTTGGCCAGCGCCCCGGTCATCGCATCGAAACCCGTTGCGAGCACGATCATGTCGAGGTCATAGTGGGCGTCGGTGGTGTTGATCCCCGTAGCGTCAACGGCTTCGATCGGGGTGGCGCGCACACTGATCAGCGACATGTTGGGCCGGTTGAAGGTCTGGAAGTAATTGCTGTCGGTGCAGATTCGCTTGGTTCCGATCGGATGATCATTGGGAATGAGGAGGTCGGCGACCGCCGGATCGTCGATCACTGCCCGGACCTTCTCCTCGTAGAACTTGCGGGCCTCCTCATTGGCCTCCAGGTCGATCATCTGGTCCGGGAAAGTCTTCGAGAACAGCACGCCGCCCAGCTGCCAACGCGTTTCGAAGGCCGCGCGGCGCTCCTGCGGCGTGAATTCCATGGTCGGCTTCGGCGCAGTGATGTGCGGTGAGCCGCCGCCGCTGCGCCACGACAGCCTGCGCCGCTCCGCGTAGCCGGCTTTGATGTCGTCAAGTTCCTCGGCTGACAGTGGTTTATTGCCCGCCGGGACGCTGTAGTTGGCGGTTCGCTGAAAGACGTAGAGGTGTGTCGCCTGCTCGGCGATGATCGGAATCGATTGGATGCCGGAGGATCCGGTGCCGATGACCGCCACCCGCTTGCCGCTGAAGTCGACGGGATCATCAGGCCAGTGAGCGGTGTGGTAGATCTCCCCCGCAAAGGAATCCAGGTCGGTGAAGTTGGGGGTCATCGCGGCCGACAACGGGCCGGTCGCCATCACACAGAACCGCGCCGAGAACACCTGGCCGCCGTCGGCGGTGACCGTCCAGCGCAGCGTCGTTTCGTCGAGCACCGCCGAGACGACGCAGGTGTTGAACGCAATATCGCGACGCAGGTCGAGTTTGTCGGCGACCCAGTTCAGGTAGCGCAGGATCTCGGCCTGGGTGGCGTACTTCTGGGTCCAGTTCCATTCCTGCTGCAGTTCGTCGGAGAACGAATAGCAGTAGTCGACGCTCTCCACGTCGCAGCGCGCGCCCGGATACCGGTTGTAATACCAGGTGCCGCCCAGCTCGGGTGCGGCTTCCAGCACCCGCACCGAGAGACCTTGGCTGCGCAACTTGTGCAGGCCGTACAGACCGGCGAACCCCGCCCCGACCACTAAGACATCCACGGGCTGCTCGTCGCCATGCTTCACAAGCACTCACGGTAGGACGCCGGCCGTGGCGAACCGCTGCTTTTCCCGGTCACCGGAACCTCCGGCCGACTTTTCCCGGCCATTGGGCGTGTAGGCGTGCCGTCACCTTGCGATGGGAGACCATTCGGCGCATGGCAGAAGTTGCACACGTCGAGATAGACCTTGACGGTCAGCGGTACCGATTGCCCTGGCCGGGCGGTCAGACCCTGGTCGACATGATGCTCGAAGCGGGCATTGACGTACCCCAC
>DATIOT010000086.1:0-9534 GCA_035472875.1 Mycobacterium sp. | reverse complement strand
CTCGTTGATGTGGGCGATCGCGGCGTCGATGCCGTCGACCACCGCCACAGCGATGTCCATCGAAAGGTATTCGCGGCGCAAGTTGTCCTCGTCCGGGTCGAGGTGCACCGTCACCCCGGCGTCTTGCAGGGCAGCCACTAGCCTGGGCAGCGCCTGCTCGGCGATCGCGGTGTCGACCAGCAGCGTCTCGGCGGCATTGCAGACGCTGGGCCGTCGGGTCTTGGAGTTCAGCAGGATCCGTTCTGCCGTCGCCAGGTCGGCGCCTTCGTGCACGTAGACGTGACAGTTGCCGACACCGGTCTCGATAGTAGGCACCTGCGCGTCGCGGACCACCGCGTTGATCAGGCTTGCTCCCCCACGCGGGATCACCACGTCGACCAGGCCGCGAGCCTGGATCAGGTGCGTGACTGTGGACCGATCAACGGCCGAAAGCAGCTGAACCGAGTCAGCGGGCAAGTCCTCGCTCACCAGCGAGGCACGCAACACGTCGACGAGGACCTGGTTCGACCTCGCCGCCGACGAGCTGCCGCGCAACAACACGGCATTGCCGGACTTGAGCGCCAAACCGAAAGCATCGACGGTGACGTTGGGCCGGCCCTCGTAGATCATGCCAATCACGCCAAGCGGAACCCGTTGCTGGCGCAAATGCAGCCCATTGGGCAGGGTATAGCCGCGCAGCACCTCCCCTACCGGGTCGGGCAGCCCCGCGACCTGGCGCAGACCGGCGGCGATTCCGTCGACGCGCTTGGAATCCAACGCCAGCCGGTCGAGCATCGCAGTCGGTGTGCCGACGTCCCGGGCAGCCTTGAGATCCTCGGCGTTGGCCGCCAGGATCAAATCGACATGGGCCGCTATCGCCTCTGCTGCGGAATGCAACGCCTGGTCCTTGGCGACCGTTGGCAACAACGCCACGACGCGGGAAGCCACCCGGGCTCGGCGCGCGGCGTTGTGGACCTTTCGGCGCAAGTCAGGAAGCGACGGTGCTTGCACACTCATTGAACCAGGGTATCGGTCCTTAGCTGGCCAAGTTAGGCGACCCGCCTTTGACAGTGCGGTCACCCACTCGATCGCGGCGAGTTGCCTGCCGCACTTTGCTTTGCCGCTCTTCAAGAATGTGACCAAAGTCCTGTAGCAGCAACGGTTCACGCATCACGAGATTCTCGAGATGTTCGCGATCGATCTCCAACGCGGCTACCTCTTCGAGCGCATATGCGCTCGCCAGGTTGGGTTGCCGGGTCAGCGCGGTCAACCCCAGGAAGGAGCCCTCCTCCAGCGTGCTGATCGGCACGACCGACCCGTCGTCGGCCGTCGCTGTCAGCCGCACCTGCCCGGCGATCAGGAACGTCACCCCCGCGGGCACCTGACCGGCGTATTCCACTATTTCGTCGGCGCCGTAACGGACGATCCTGGCACACGAATGCAGGGACTGCTGATCGGAGACACTCAGCCGCAATGCCGGCGCCACGACAGTTCGCAACGCGTCCTCCACACGTTGCCTCGTCGAGTAGTCGTCGCCGGCATCATCGAGGTGCAATTCTTCCCGTCGAGCGGCGTACCAGACCCACCGCAGGAATGTCGCCTGTGCGGCACCGGCGTCGGCGGGTGACATCAACCTGATCGTGGTGCGGTACTCGGCGCCGCCGAGCGCGACCGCGGTGGGCATGACTCCGGGCTTGAGTTGGGGTAACGCGCCGGCAACCCGGGTCAACATCGGGCATACCTTGTCAGGGGCGTCGGCGGCGGAAAATCTGGTCGTGATCGCACATTTGTATGCCCCGGCGGGGCGACTGAGATTGGTGAACGAATTCGTGGCCAACACCGAGTTTGGCATGACCCGTATTCCGTTACCGGTGTCGATGTGCACGGCCCGCCAGTTCACCTCGACAACGCGTCCCCGCGCCGTCCCCGTGTCCAGCCACTCGTCGATGCGGAACGGCTGCTCGAACAGCATGAACAAGCCGGATACGATCTGGCCGACGGAGTTCTGCAGCATCAGGCCGATGACGACCGATGTGACGCCCAGCGCGGTGAACAAGCCGCCGATCCGGACGCCCCAGATGTACGACAAGATCAGGGCCAGGCCCGCGCCGATCAGCGCGAAGCGCGCAACGTCGAGAAATATCCTGGGTAGACGTTTGCGCCAGCTCTCTGCGGGCGCGCTTTCGAACACGGCGGCATTGAGCCCGGAAAGCAACAGCACCAGCACCAGGAAGGCGAGCACCGTGGTGAGGATTCGAACCGGGCCTTCCCCAGCCGGGATCTCCGAGGCCTTGACGAGCAACAGCAAAAGCGCACCAAGGGGCAGCAGGAAGTTGCGCAGCAGGCTTACTTGCCTGGCCAGTCGGCTATTTCTGCGGACGAGGGTGTGGTGCAGCTCGGTGAGAAGGATCAGCCCGACCGGAAATCCGACCGCGATTCCAACGGCCCAGTAGAACCACGAGGAGCTGAACGCGTTCATCACCGCTCCGACAACCGGTAGATCACCTGATCAGTTCCGCCAACCGAAATCGTGCCCGCGGGCGTGAACTGCCGCATGTCGCGCATCGCTTCGTACACCCGCGAGGTGACATAGATGCCGGGCTGCGGAGCGCCGCTGTGCATTTGGTAGGCCAGACTTACCGCGGCACCCCACATGTCATAGACGAGGCTGGATCGGCCGACCAGCCCGCTGATCACGTCGCCGGTGTTGATGCCGACCCGAAGGCCCAGCTCGTGACCGGTTTGACTTTTGAACCGCTCGATTATGCGGCGCATTTCGAGGGCAAAGTCAACGCTTCGGTGAATGCTGTCCAGTCGCGGAGTGATGACCCCGCAGCTGGCGAGGTAGCCGTTATGGAACGTGCGAATCCGTTCCACGCCAAGGGATTCAGCTGCCGAATCAAACTGCCGGAATAGTTCGTCGACAATTCCGACCAATTCGTCGCCCGGCAGATCGTTGGAAATCTCGTCGAGCCCGACGATATCGGCGAAGATTATCGCGACGTCCTGGTGCTCCTGTGCGATGGTCTCCTCGCCCCCGCGATACCGTTGCACAACCGACTCGGGCATCAGTGCCAGCAAAAGGCGATCGTTCTCGCTGCGCTGCTCGTTGAGCAGCTCGTCCTTGATCGCGAGATTCCGACTCATCTCATTGAAAGCCGAAGTGAGATCACCGATTTCGTCGCGCGATGTTACCGGGATGCTGACCTCGTAGTCGCCAGAGCTGATCTTCTGCGTGCCGGCTTGCAGCCGGCGGACCGGGCGCAAAAGCACCTGGGCAAGCAGCATCGACGCCACACAAACCGCGAAAATCATTGCCGTGACCGCGATCACGAGCGTTTTGCTGAAGTGGCCCAGCCGCGCGAAGGCATCGGAGTCGTCTCGCGTCGCCAGGATGGACCAGTGCAGGTCAGAGTTGGGAATGTTCAGCGGAGCATAGGCTTCCAATTCGCTATTGCCCATGTAATCGGTGCCGGTGACGGTTCCGCTCTCCCCGCGTTGGGCAGCGCGAAGACCCGCGCTTCCGACCGGCTGCACCAGCGTCGTGCCACCCAACCGGATCGCTTGGTCCACGGCATCAGGCGGAGTGCCGGCGGCTATGGCCTGGCGTCGGTATTCCTGCGGGTCTTCCAGGAAAACTCGAGAATCAGAACGCATCAAGTCGTCGGGACCCGCCAGATACGTCTCGGTCGAGGCGCCCATGCCGGCGGCTTGCCAGTGCTTGTTGGCGGTCATGATTTTGTTGATCTTCGAGATCGGCAGTGGCAGCGCCATAACGCCATCGATTTTTCCGTTCATGCCGACCGGCGATATCACCCACGCTGTGGGGGCATCGAGTTGCGGCTGATATGGCTGGAAGTCGGTGATCTCGACGAAATCGACGTCGTTGGAGCGCAGAGCTTTTTGGTATGCGTCCCGCAGATTTGATTCGCGATACGGGCCGGTGAGGATATTGGTTCCGAGGTCGGGGCCTTTCATGACGCTGTAGACGACGTTGCCCTGCATGTCGATCAGCAGCGCGTCTCGATATTCGAAGCGAGTCACGATACCGCGAATGTAGAAGTCGAATCGGGCATTGGCTGCCGACCACGGGCTGCCGTCGCCGGCGTCCTCAGCCGGCATCGAGTCGGGAGGCGTTCGGGGCGGTGCGGTGTAATACGCCTGGAGGTATTTCTGCGCGTTGGAACTAGGGAGAACCGCGTTGATATCGATGAGGCCACCGGTCGCCCGTTTGATGGGTTTGATCATCTCGTTTTCGTAGTAGTTGACGAGCGCCTGCTGCTGGGCGGGTGTGATCGTCGCGTTTGCCAATTGGTTGAAGCCCGCGGTGAGCGCCGCCGTTGCCTCGTTGACACTGAATCCGCTGCTGTAGACGATCAGCGAATTCGTTACCTCCCTGAATAGCGCCTCGACCTGCCGCTTCTGCGACTCGCGCAACTCGATCAACCGCTCGGACTCGACTTCCCGCAACGCGCCGCGGCCGGTTAACGCCCCGATGAGACCGATCATCCCGATTGACAAGATGCTGCAAACCAACAGCGTCAGCAACAGCTTGGACTGGAGGCCGATCCGCAGAAGCCGACGGGTGCGAGACTTCTGGCTCTTCGGGATTTCGCTCTCCTGAATCATGGCCTGCTCAGCCGGGGCGGATTCGGCGGCCGCCTCGGCGTCCGTTAGCTGGCTTGATGTCAATGCCTTCCACCTTTCTCTGACAGGATTCGGCATCGCTAACGCAGCAGACTAGCGCGCAAAACTCAAGAAATTGGCGTTTGCGCGAAGCATTCAACGTCGAAACGCAGGACCGATGCGACTAACGTCGGCGGGATGGCACGGGTTTGCGTAGTCGGCAGCGTGAACATGGACCTTACGTTCGACGTCAGTACCCTGCCACGTCCGGGCGAGACAGTGTTGGCGTCGTCGTTGACCTACGCACCCGGCGGCAAGGGCGGCAATCAAGCCGTGGCCGCGGCGCGTGCGGGCGCGCGGGTGCAGTTCGTCGGCGCAGTCGGCGACGACGCCGCCGCCCAACAGTTGCGGGCTCACCTGTTGGTCAACGGTGTTGGGCTGGACGGAACCGTCGCAATACCCGGTCCCAGCGGAACGGCGATCATCGTGGTCGATGCCAGCGCCGAGAACACCATCGTGGTCGCACCGGGCGCTAACGGAAAGTTGACGCTGGCCGACCCTGCCGTGTGCTCGGTCATCGCCGACTGCGATGTGTTGTTGACCCAGTTGGAGATTCCGGCGCCAACGGCAGTGGCCGCCGCACGCGCGGCCCGGTCGGCGGGAGCGGTCGTCATGGTCAACGCCTCACCGGCCGGCCAGGACAAAAGCTCACTGGGCGAACTGAGGTCCGTCGCAGACGTGGTGATCGCCAACGAAGCCGAAGCCGACGAATGGCCTTGGCGGCCAACCCACCTGGTGACGACTCTTGGTGCGCGCGGCGCGCGCTGCATCAGCCCCGACGACGAGTTCTGGGTACCCGCCCCGGCGGTCAAAGCGGTGGACACCACCGGCGCCGGGGACGTCTTCGCCGGAGTGCTGGCTGCGAACTGGCCACGCGACCCAGGTTCGCGGGCCGAGCGACTGGCCGCGTTGCAACAGGCCTGCGCCGCAGCAGCGCTGTCGACCCTGGTGCCCGGTGCCGGTGACTGCGCACCGGATGCCGAAGCGATCGACGCGGCTTTGCGATGCTGATGAAACCGACCATCGCGGCTGATATTGCCCTGGTGCTCTTCGCCGTTTTCGGGGTGCTCGGATTCGGTTGGCGCAGTTGGCTGCAGTACCGGCGCACCGGATCTACCGGATTTCGTGGCACCAGCGGCCGGATTGGTTCGACCGAATGGATCGCCGGGGCCGGCTTCGTCGTTGCACTGATGGTAGCCGTGAGCGCTCCGATCCTGCAGCGGGCCAACGTCATTCAACCCATCGGTGTCCTGACCGCGGTCTGGATCCAGGTAGCCGGGATCGGAGTCGCTACGGTCGGCATCGCGGCGACGGTGTACGCCCAACTCGAGATGGGGGATTCCTGGCGAATCGGGGTGGACGAGCAGGAAACAACCACGCTGGTGCACACCGGCGTGTTCGGCCGGGTACGCAACCCCATCTACACCGCGATGTTCACGTTTGGTCTCGGGATCGCGCTGGTGACACCGAATCTTGTTGCCTGCGTCGGTTTTGTCCTGCTCGTCGTTACGATCGAACTCCAGGTCCGCCGTGTCGAGGAGCCGTATCTATTGCGGAGACACGGCGATGCTTACCGCGCCTATACCGCCAGCGTGGGTAGGTTCATCCCTGGTGTCGGGCTGATCCGCTAGCGGGAATCCCGGCCCACGTCGTGGGCGATCGTCAGACCATCGGCCATTTCCATTTCGTCCGCCGTCTGGCTCAGCAGGACGCGACTACGGTTCGGCGAAAGCAAAGCCGACAGATGGTGATGCGGCACGTCGGCCACAAACACCAGGCGGTTGACGCGCAGCAGCGCAGCGCCGATCGCCGTGTCGAGCAGGTGTGCGTTGCGCGGGCCCGCGATCTCGGCGGTGATTTCGTGTCGGACCCGATCCGCGACGACGCCCGCATCCGCCAGCAGCTCGTAGAGGGGCGCGCGTCGCAGCGCGGACTCGGTCAACGTGTCGGCCAGATCGGTCGGCAGCCAAGCGTCGGTCACCATCAATGGCTCGCCGGTCCTCCGTTGCCGCCGTACCCGCACGATGTGCAGCAGCTCGCCGGGCGTCTCGAGCGCCTCGGCGATGGCCCGCGGGGGGCGTCGCGTGCCGAGTTCAACCACGTCGACCTCGGTTTCGAATTGGCTCTGTCGCAGCCCCGCCATGTATGAGCGGCCCGCCGGCGACACGTCGGCCGGACCGTGCTCGCGCACAAAGGAACCGACGCCCTGCCTGCGCTCGATGTATCCCTGTTCGGCCAGATCCGCCAGGGCGCGACGCACCGTGATGCGGGACACTCCGAATTGGTCGCACAGCGTCTGCTCGGTGGGCAACGGGTCGCCAGGGGCAATAACACCCCGGTCGATCTCGTCGTGTAGCACCAAAAACAGTTGCCGGTGCAACGGCACCCCGGCATCAGTCGATACCGGTGCGGCCTTACCGCTGGTCTTTTGCACGGTGACCAATGCTTCCACACCGCCCCTCTTGCGCGATCGGGTCAATTGTTATATGTATATAACAACAAGTCAAGTACGGCGAAATCGGGGAGGTCCAATGACCGCAGTGCACCAGCAGGCTCAGGCTGCCACCGATCCGGACGGGCCGACCGGAAGACTGGCCACCTGGGTCGCCGTCCTCACGCTGGACCAGGTCCCGCAAAACGTCGTCGAGCGAGCAAAACACCTGCTGCTGGACGGCCTGGGTTGCGCCCTGGTCGGAGCGCAAGTGCCGTGGTCACGGGTCGCCACCGACGCTGTCTTCGGCCTGGAAGGCAAGGGCGACACCGTCGTCATCGGCACCGGACACACCACCAGCGCGCCCGCGGCCGCCGTGCTCAACGGCACGTTCATCCAGGGCTTCGAGCTCGACGACTTCCATCCCCTCGCCCCGTTGCACAGCTGCTCGCTGCTCATTCCGGCACTACTGTCGACGGCGTCAGTGCGGCCGGAAACAACCACGGGTGCCGAATTCCTGCTCGCGGCGATCGGCGGCTTCGAAGTGGGCCCGCGGGTCGGCTATACGCTGCACGGCACGCAAATGCTCGACCGCGGCTGGCACTCGGGACCGGTCTTTGGCACTCACGCGGCGGCAATGGCGGCGGGCAAACTGCGCGGACTGCCCCCTGCGCAGTTGGAGGACGCCCTTGGCTTGGCAGGCACCCAGTCGTCGGGGTTGATGGCAGCGCAGTACGAGGCCATGAGCAAGCGCATGCATCACGGCCTGGCAGCGCGCAACGGCTTCTATGCAGCGGGGCTTGCGGCAGCCGGCTATACCGGGATCAAGCGGGTGTTCGAGCGTGAATATGGGGGATTTCTCAGCGTTTTCGGTGAGGGCCACGATCCCGACGCGTCGCTGCTGACCGCCCAACTCGGTCAGCGGTGGGAGACCTCCACCATCGTGGTCAAGTGCTACGCCGCGATGGGCGGCCTGCTCGGAGCAATCGACGCAGCTAGAAAATTGCGGAATTCCGTTGCGCCCGCGGATATCTCGAAGATTGACATCACCGTAGGCGAAACAGTGTACAAGCACGGTTGGTGGACGCCGGAGCGGCCGCTCACCCCGATCGGTGCTCAGATGAATATCGGCTATGCGACCGCGGCGGCGCTGCTCGACGGCAACGTGCTGCCCGAGCAGTTCACCCCCAGCCGCCTCGATTCCGACGACATCTGGTCGCTGATCGCGGCGACGACGGTGCACCTCGACGAATCACTGGCGCACGCCGACGTCAGCGAGTGGTTCCGCACCGACGTCGCAGTGACCACGCGTGACGGCACCGTCCACCACGCACACGTCGCCCAGCCGCACGGCGCGCCCACCGACCCGGTTACCAACGACGAACTCGTGGCGAAGTTTCACGCGCTCGCCGACCGGGTCACCAGCCGCGCGCGCGCCGAAGCAATCGAGCGAGCAGTGGTCGGTCTCGACGACCTCGACGACACCGCCAACCTGATAGATCTGCTTGCCGATCCCGTCGCGGGTGCACTGGACTGAGAAGGACTCTCATGGCACTGAAAGAACAGCCACCGGCCCGCCAGCGGCTGAAAGGCCTTTTGGACAAGCACGAACTCATCATCGCGCCAGGGGTTTTCGACGGTATCTCCGCGCAGCTGACCAAACGGACCGGCCACGTCGCGGCGTATATGACCGGCGCCGGCGTGGCGGCATCGGGCTTCGGGTTGCCCGACATCGGGCTGGTCACGGCGACCGAAATGGCCGACCGGGTCCGGATGATCGCCGGCGCACTAGGCGATATTCCGCTGATCGCCGACGCCGACACCGGCTACGGCGCACCCATGAACGTGGCGCGCACCGTTCGTTCCTACGACGCAGCGGGGGTGGCCGCAATCCAATTGGAAGACCAGGTGTTTCCCAAGCGTTGCGGGCATCTGCCCGACAAGCAGGTCGTCGACGCGACCGTGTTCGAACAGACGCTGGCGGCCGCGCTGGACGCCAGGTCAGACGAGAACCTCCTCGTGGTGGCGCGCACCGACGCTCGCGCCCCGTTGGGGCTGGACGCGGCGATCGAGCGGGCCAACCGGTACGCGCAAGCGGGCGCGGACGTCATCTTCGTCGAGGCCCCGCAGGACTCCGGCGAAATCGAGCGCATCGCACGCGAAGTCGACGCTCCCCTGCTGATCAACCTGGTGCTCGGCGGCATGACCCCGCTGGAATCGGCGTCACGGCTGCAGGAGTTGGGTTATGCGATCGCGATCCATCCGAGCAACCTGCTGATGCAGGCGACATTCGGCATGTTGCAGAGCCTGTGCCAGCTCAACGGCAGTGACGTCGCCGCTCATCTGCCCACCTCGCCCGCCGATTTCTTCAATCTGGTCGGCATGGCCGAATGGCTGGAACTCGACTCCAAATACGCACGCACGGGGGATCCATCATG
>DATIOT010000085.1:0-2776 GCA_035472875.1 Mycobacterium sp. | reverse complement strand
GCGTGGTTGACGTGCTGGTACATGTCGATGTCCGACCAGCGCACCGGCACAGGCGCGACGAACCCGACGCTCACCCCGACGATCCTCGCCCACTGGTACGCGTCATGCGGCGGATTTGTCGTGCGGCCACTGACAACGTCGCGAGATCCTTATCGCCGCTGGCATAGATCTCGGTGAGGGTACGGCGTGCCCGTTCCACCCGGGAAGCGCTGATGTGTTCCCATTCAGCGATCTTCTGCTCCCCGCTTTCGTCCGGCTCACCGACCGCCAGCACATCGAAGCACAACGACCGCAGCGAGGCGTATATGTCATCACGAATTGCCAAGCGCGCCAACGAATGCCAGCGGTCGTTTCGGGGCAGCCCGGACACCGCGGTCAGCAGACCGTCGGTACCCAGCCGGTCCATCAGCGCGAAATAGGTGTCCGCGACTTCGGCGGTGTCGATTTCGGTGATGTCCGCGATGTCGATGATGTCGAGCAGGCTGAAGCGGTATAGGCCCGCGGCGACCCGGTAGGCCAAGTCTTCCGGTGCACCCTGCGCCGCGAACTCCGCGGCTTCCTGTTCGACAATGGCCTTGTCGTCACCGCGCAGCCACTCCGACATCCGTGGCGTCAGCGCCTTGACCTTGGCGGCGAACCGGTTGACTTCGGCGCCGACGGCCAGCGGCTGCGGACGATAATTGAGCAGCCAGCGTCCGGCTCGGTCGATCAGCCGTCGGGTATCCAGTGTCATCCGGTCCGACAGCGCGACCGGCAGGTTTGCCGCGCGGATTCGCCGCCAGATGTGACCCACCCCGAAGATCGCGTCGGTGGCGGCAGCGGTGCGGACCGCGTCGATCGGCCCGACACCGACGTCTTCGGCGATCCGGAAGGCGTAGCTGATGCCGGCGGTGTCCACCAGATCGTTGATCAACATCGTCGTGACGATCTCGCGGCGCAGCTGGTGCGTGCGGATCTCCGGGGTGAACCGTTCGCGCAGCGGTGTCGGGAAGTATCGGGGCAACCTGGACGCCAACACATCCTGCTCCGGCAGTTCGGTGGTCAACATCTCCTCTTTGAGCACCAGCTTGACGTGTGCCATCAACGTCGAGAGCTCGGGCGAAGTGAGCCCGATACCGGCCTCGGTCCGCCGGTGAATCTCCTTCTCCGAGGGCAGCGCTTCCAGTTCGCGGTTGAGTCCACGTTCGTCCACCAGGTACTTGATCTGCATCGCGTGCACCGGGAGCAGGCTGGCCGCGTTGGCGCGGCTGGTACCGATCAAGTCGTTCTGGTCTTCGTTGTCGGTGAGCACCAGCTGCGTGACCTCGTCGGTCATCGACTCCAGCAGCTGTTTGCGTTCCTCGATCTTGACCTTGCCGGCGGTGACCAGCGAGTCGATCAGGATCTTGATGTTGACCTCGTGGTCGTAACAGTCCACGCCGGCGGAGTTGTCCATCGCGTCGGTATTGATCCGCCCGCCCGACAGATCGAACTCGACGCGGCCCAATGCGGTCACCCCGAGATTGCCGCCTTCGCCGATCACCTTGGCGCGCACCTGATTCGCGTTGACCCGCACCGGATCGTTGGCGCGGTCACCGACATCGGCATCGGACTCAGATTCGGCCTTGATGTAGGTGCCGATGCCGCCGTTGAACAGCAGATCCACCGGTGCCTGCAGGATCGCCTTAACCAGGTTGGGTGGGGCCATTTCGGTGACGTCACCGTCGATGCCGAGCGCAGCGCGAACCTGCTCGCTGACCGGGATGGTCTTCTGCTCGCGGCTATACACTCCGCCGCCTCCGCTGATCAAAGACTTGTCGTAGTCGTCCCAGCTGGACCGGGGCAGGTCGAACATCCGCTGCCGTTCCTGCCACGAAGCTGCGGCGTCGGGGTCCGGGTCGAGGAAGACGTGCCGGTGATCGAAGGCGGCGATCAGCCTGATGTGCTTGCTCAGCAGCATGCCGTTACCGAACACGTCGCCGCTCATGTCGCCGATGCCCACCACGGTGAAGTCCTCGGTTTGGGTGTCGACCCCCATCTCCCGGAAGTGTCGTTTGACGGCCTCCCACGCGCCCTTGGCGGTGATGCCCATGGCCTTGTGGTCGTAGCCCACCGATCCACCGGACGCGAACGCGTCGCCCAGCCAGAACCCATAGGACTTGGCGACATCGTTGGCGATGTCGGAGAAGGTCGCGGTGCCTTTGTCCGCGGCCACCACCAGGTAGGCGTCGTCGCCGTCACGTCGCACCACCTGGGGTGGCGCGCTGACCTTTCCGGTTGCGTGGTCGACGTTGTCGGTGACGTCCAGCAAGCCGGAGATGAAGAGCTGGTAGCAGGCCACGCCTTCGGCGCGGGTGGCATCGCGGTCGACGGCGGGTTCGCCGGTGGGCAGCGGCGGCCGCTTGAGGACGAACCCACCCTTGGCCCCGACCGGCACGATGACGGCGTTCTTCACCGCTTGCGCCTTGACCAGACCCAGGATCTCGGTGCGGAAATCGTCCCGGCGGTCGGACCAGCGCAGGCCGCCACGCGCCACCGGACCGAACCTCAGGTGGACGCCTTCGACACGGGGCGAATACACGAAGATCTCGTATTTGGGGCGCGGCAGTGGAAGGTCGTCGACCAGCTGGGCGTCGAGCTTGATCGCCAATACGTTGCGGGCCCGCGCCGAACCCTCGCGTGTCACAAAGTAATTGGTCCGCAACGTGGCCTGCACCAGTGACGCGAATGCACGCAGGATGCGGTCGGTGCCCAGACTCGCCAGCGCATCGATGTCCGCAGCGACCGCGGCGGCGGC
>DATIOT010000084.1:0-5701 GCA_035472875.1 Mycobacterium sp. | reverse complement strand
GGTGTCGATAGGGAAGTACTCCGACCACTCGGCAAAGAACTCGAAAAGCGCCTTGGCGTCGTCTGATTCGACGACCATGCAGCCCTTGCCGTTCATGCCTACACAGCGACCGACGAGCGATACGCTATCTCGAAATAGATGAGGTATGAAGCCCCCACTGTGAAGCCAATAGCCCCTGCCGGAGTGTCCAACGGCCTATCCTTTGAGGACCACTGCAAATGCCGGGGGCCGGGATAGGCGGAGGGTCGGATGACGACCGTAGCGGCATGCCGGACGTGTGGCACCGAGCCTCTAGAGAACGCCCGGTTTTGCCATGGGTGTGGCTCACCAGTCGACGACGGTGATACCCGCGCGGAGTACAAGCAGGTCACCGTTTTGTTCGCGGACATGGTGCATTCGATGGACATCGCCGCGGCGGTGGGTGCCGAGCGGTTGCGCGAGATCATGGCCGAGCTGGTGGACCGCTCGTCGATGGTGGTGCGGCGGTATGGCGGGACGGTGGACAAGTTCACCGGCGACGGGATCATGGCGGTGTTTGGCGCACCTACTGCTTTGGAGGACCACGCGCTCCGAGGGTGTTTGGCCGCGCTCGGTATTCAGGATGAGACCAAGCGCTTAGCCGTTGAGGTCGATCGCCGCGACGGTGTCACACTGCAGCTGCGGGTGGGCCTCAATTCCGGCCAGGTGATCGCCGGGGAGATCGGTTCTGGTGCCACTGGTTACACCGCTGTGGGTGAGCAGGTTGGCATGGCGCAACGGATGGAATCGGTGGCCCCAGCTGGTGGGGTGATGCTCAGCGCGTCGACAGCGCGACTTGTTGAGGACGCGGCGACTCTCGGCGAATCTGAGCTGGTTCAGATCAAGGGTGTCCACGCGCCGGTGCCCGCCCGTCGGCTGCTGGGCATGGGCGACGGGCATCGCGCCGCGTGGAGTGCTGAGTCGAATCTGGTAGGTCGGCGGTGGGAGATGTCTGCCGTCGAGGGCCTGCTGGAGCGTGCCATCGACGGCCACGGCGCGGTGGTCGGTGTGGTGGGGTCACCGGGCATTGGCAAGAGCCGTATCGTGCGTGAAGTCTCTGCGATGGCAGCCGCCCGGGGTGTCGACGTGTTCACCGCCTTCTGCGAATCACACGCCACCGACATTCCCTTCCGCGTGCTGGCGCGGCTGCTGCGGGCGGACACCGGCATCAAGGGTCTTGACCCGCATGCCGCCCGAGCGCGGATACGGGCTCAGGCTCCCGACGCCGAGCCGGAGGACTTGCTGCTCTTCGATGACCTGCTGGGCATCGCCGATCCTGAGGTGGAACTGCCCAAGATCGATCCGGATGCCCGGCGGCGGCGGTTGACTGCGCTGGTCAATGCCGCGTCATTGGCCCGCCAAGCCCCGGCGGTCTATGTCGTTGAGGACGTGCACTGGATCGACGGTGTCAGCGAGTCCATGCTTGCGGACTTTGTGGCTGCGATCCCGCAGACGCACTCGCTGGTGCTGATCACCTACCGCCCCGAATATCGGGGCGCGTTGAGCCGGGTGCCCGCTGCTCACAGTATCGCCCTTGCGCCGCTGAGCGATTCGGAGACCGCAGCACTGGTCACCGAGCTGCTGGGGCAGGACTCCTCGGTTGGGGGGTTGGCCGCCATGATCGTCGAAAGGGCCGCCGGTAACCCGTTTTTCGTAGAGGAGATGGTGCGCGAACTGGCCGAGCGTGGTGTCCTGCGCGGAAACCGCAGCGCCTACGTTTCGACGGTCGGCGCTGCCGAGGTCAGCGTGCCCGCCACCGTGCAGGCGACTATTGCCGCCCGCATCGACCGCCTTGACCCGGCGGCCAAGCGCACCTTGAGTGCTGCGGCGGTCATCGGCTCACGGTTCGACCCGGGCCTGCTCGAAACCCTGGGCATTGAACCAATTGTCGAGGACCTTGTGGTGGCCGAACTCATCGATCAGGTCAGCTTCACCCGAGGACCGGACTATGTGTTCCACCATCCGCTGATTCGGACGGTGGCCTACGAATCACAGCTCAAATCCGATCGCGCCGAGCTGCACCGGCGGCTGGCCGCCGTAATCGAAGCCCGTAGCCCGGCAGCGACTGATGAAAATGCCGCATTGATTGCCGAACACCTGGAGGCGGCCGGTGACCTGCACGCCGCGTACGTCCGGCATATGCGGGCTGCAACCTGGGCGACCAACCGCGACATCGCCGCGGCTCGGGTCAGTTGGGAGCGTGCCCGCCAGATCGCCGACGCGCTGCCCGCCGACGCCCCGGGTCGCACCGCCATGTGCATTACCCCGCGCACCATGCTGTGCGGAACCGCCTTTCGTGTCCATGCCAGCGTCTCCGACCGTTTCGACGAGCTGCGGGAGTTGTGCACCGCTGCCGGGGACAAGGCGTCACTGGCCATCGGCATGACGGGGCTGGCAATCGAGTCCCTGTGGTCTGCGCGCGTGCACGAGGCGTCGCGACTGGCATCCGAGCAGATGGCTCTGCTGGAATCGATCGGCGATCCGAGCTTGACGATTGGGGTGGCGTTCTTGCCGATGGCCATCAGGTTCGATACCGGTGATTTCGCCGACATCTTCCGTTGGTCGCAGACCGTCATCGATTGGGCCGACGGCGACCCCGCCAAGGGCAACCTCATCGTGGGATCGCCGTTAGCGGTGGCGTTGGTATGGCGTGGTCTTGCTCGATTCTGGCTGGGTCGTGACGGGTGGCGTCAGGACCTCGACGACGCCGTTGTGATGGCCCGAAGCACCGACCCGGCCACCTACGCCATGGTCGTCTCGTACAAGTACGGCTTCGGGATAGGGGCCGGGGTGCTTCTCGCCGACGACACTGCGGTGCGCGAGATCGAGGAGGCTGTGCAGACCGCAGAGGGCTCTAGCGACGACACCGCGCTGAGCTTCGCCAAGTTCGTATGGGGTATCGCGCTCGCGCCTCGGCGTGCTCCCGCTGACCGTCAGCGCGGACTGGAGCTGGTGGCGCAGCTGCGCGACAGATGGCTGCGCGAGCGGTCCTTTCTGCATTGGATACCGATCGTCGACCTATATGTCGCACGGGAGCAGGCCGCGCGCGGCGACCGCGATGGTGCCATTTCGGTCATGCGGCAGGCTGTGGATGATTTGTTTACTCGGGGGGAGTTCGCGTATTTGCTGCTTGGGGCCGACGCCACTTTGGTGCAGACGCTGCTGGACCGTGGCGCCGATAGTGACTTAGCTGAAGCCCAAGAGGCGATCGACCGGTTGGCGAACCTTCCGGGAGACGAAGGTTGGGTATTGCGCGACATCACGCTGCTGCAGCTGCGCGCGCTGCTGGCCCACGCCCGGGGCGACGAGGCCGCCTATCGCGATCATCGGGATCGCTACCGCGCGATGGCGACATCACTTGGGTTCGAAGGGCACCTGAAATGGGCCGAGGCGATGCCATGACGGCGGCTGCCGCTTCGGGGGTGGTGACATTTCTCTTCACCGATATCGAGGGTTCGACCCGTCGGTGGGAGGCGGACGCCGATGGAATGCGGCAGGCGCTGGCCGTCCATGACGAGGTATTGCGTGGGGCGATCGAGGCGCATGCGGGCTGGCTGTTCAAGCACACCGGTGACGGTGTATGTGCCGCATTCGCGTCACCAACATCTGCGGTGGATGCTGCGGTGGCTGCGCAGCGGGCAATGGTGCAGGCGGGTGATCGGAAAGCGAGTCCAGTCGGGTCCGGAGTCTTCGCGCCACGGCGGCCGGCATTCGCAGATGGTCAGATACCTTGGCGCGATGTCGCATTCGACGCGGATCTCGTTGCGAATGTGCTCGGGGACCTGGTTGGCGCACCAGCGTTGGGACGCGGGCGACGTCGAGCTGCGGAGGTCCGCTAACGGTCATGTCGTCATGATCGCAGCCCAGCACTGGTCATCGGTGACGTCGTCGACGACGCGGGCCGCGAAGTCGCCGAGAAGCTGGGTGAGGCAGGGCATTTCGTCCATCTGGATGTCACCGATCCGGGTCAGTGGGACGCTGCGGTCGATGCGACGGTGACCAGATTCGGTCGACTCGACTCACTGGTGAACAACGCCGGCATCGTCAAGGTGGGTCCACTTCGAGGCTCCTCGGTCGCCGACTGGCAGCACGTGATCGACGTCAACCTCACCGGCGCGTACCTCGGCATGCGGGCAGTCGTCGAATCCATGATCACCGGTGGCGGAGGATCGATTGTCAACATCTCATCGGTCGAGGGACTCGCGGGCAGCGCTAATCTGCACGCCTACGTCGCTGCCAAGTTCGGCCTCCGCGGCATTACCAAGTCGACCGCCGTCAAACTCGCACCGCACGGCATCCGCGTGAACTCCATCCACCCTGGCCTCGTGCACACCCCGATGAGCAAAGGGGTGACCGAGGACTTCATGGCGCCCATCCCGATGCGTCGAGGGGCGGCACCCGGCGAGATTTCGACCTTCGTAGTCTTCCTCGTCAGCGGCGAGTCGACGTACGCCACCGGAGCGGAGTTCGTCATCGACGGTGGCCTGACCAGCTATGTGCCCGTCAAGATCTGAGCGGGCGCCGAGGCTACTTTTTGTCGTTCTTGCGCGAGAGAAATTGCTGCATATGATGTTGCGGCTCGCCAGTCAGGAACGCCAGACCGAACTGCTCGATGCTGTCTTCGATCGCCCCATGAACCGTCATATCGAACCATTTGTTGAGTAGCCGCTTTTGTTGTCGGACCGCATGCGGGCCGAATCCGATGAGTTTCGCAGTGAGTTCGGCGATGCGGACGTCGAGTTGGTCGGGGGCAGTGACCTCATGCACGAGGCCCCACGTGGCAGCCGTGTCGGCGTCGATCGTTTCGCCTGTCAACAGAAGCCAGGCTGCGTGCGAGGCTCCGATCAGGGCCGGCATCAACGCCGAATGGATCACCGATGGGATTCCGACTGCCACTTCCGGCATTCCGAATTTGGCGCCTGCCTCAGCGATCCGCAGATCGCAGGACATCGCGACCTCCAGACCACCTCCGAGGCACCACCCCATCAGTCGGGCGATGACGGGCACGGGACAGGCGCGAATAGCCTCGCACATGCCCGCGAGTTTGCGGATGAACACCTCTGCGCTGGACCGGTCAAGGGTGACCATCTCGTTGATGTCGGCGCCGCCGATGAACGCCTTCTCACCCGCGCCGCGCAACACCACGACCCGCACGTCGCTGTCCTGGCTGATGGCGCGGAATGCCACTGTCAATTCATCGATAGCGCCGCTGCCCACAATGTTCAGTGATTTCGAGTTGATCAACTCGATGGTGACCAAGCCGCCATCGCGGCCGATCTTGACGAATCGTCTTTCCGTCGTGTTCATGCGCGTTCGGATCCGCTGACAAGGGGCACCCGCTCAGAGTGCCCCGTGTCAGGTGTGCTTGTCGTCAGTACAGCGGGATCCAAACACCGAAGAACCAGTAACCCCAACCTCCGTACTGCCAGTTGAAGACCGGGAAGACGGTAAAGGTGTTGTAGGCGAATGGCCCGAAATCGCGCTGCGCATAGACCACGTCGCGCGGCGGCCCGGCCCACGGGCGGTTCCAGCCCCCAGGAGGCGGCGGTCCGTTCCAGCCACCGGGAGGCGGCGGGCCGTACCAGTTTGGCGGCGGGTGGCCGGGCGGCGGGCCGTCGTTCCAGCCGTGCCCTCGCGGCGGCGGCGGAGGCGGCGCCCCGCGGCCCGGGATGCTGAATTGCAC
>DATIOT010000083.1:0-1600 GCA_035472875.1 Mycobacterium sp. | reverse complement strand
TGGGCTTCGATCCACCGGTCGTCTCGCAGCATCTGCCTGCGACCGCCGCCCAGGAGCGGCTGGAGGCGGGCATGGTGCTCGCGGTTACCGGCTATGTCTGGCAGGAAGGCGTCGGCGCGGTGTTCGGCCGGGAGGCGGTTTTGATCACGCCCGCCGGCCCGGAGATCCTGACCTCGAGCCCGTCGGCCAACATTGTTGTCGGCGCTTGACAATCGTTGAGACGGGCCCGCTGCACGGCTTCACTGTCATCGAGCTCTCCACCGGCATCGCGGGGGTCTACTGCACCAAACTGTTGGCCGACGGCGGCGCACAGGTGATCAAGGTCGAGTCGCCCCAAGGCGATCCGCTGCGTAGCTGGTCGGCATCCGCAACCCGCATCGAACCCGGCAGTGATGGTGCACTTTTCAGTTTCCTGGCGTGCTCCAAGCACAGCGTCGTTGCCGACCCGGACGACGTCGAGTTCGTGCACGACGTGTTGGCCGGCGCCGACGCGGTGGTGTGGTCGCGCGGCTCGACTCTGGCCGACTGCGATGCCTTCACGCCCGCCGCGCTGCGTCGTTCTCATCCGCACCTGATCGTTATGTCCATCACCCCGTTCGGGCTTGAGGGCCCGTGGCGGGATCGGCCGGCGACCGAGTTCACCCTGCAGGCTTGGTCCGGCGGGATCGTCGGACTCGGTCGCGGATCACCCGACCGCGCACCGGTATTCGTCGGCGGCCAGGTCGGTGAATACCTGGCCGGTGCTTACGCGAGCGCGGCGATATTGGCGTCACACCTGCGAGGTGGCGGCGAGCTTCTCGACCTGTCGATGCTCGAAACCCAGATCTTGGGGCTCACGTATTTCCCGGTTACGTATTTCCAGATGCTCGGACGGCCGTGGCGGGATGCCCGCAAGGTCACCGTACCCGGGGTCGCCGCAGCGAAAGACGGACTGGTGGACCTGGGATGCGGAACCGCGCAGCAGTGGTTTGATCTGTGCGCGATGACGGGCCACCAGGACTGGATCGACGAGGATTCGCCGCTCTCGATTACCGAGCAGGCCAACGAAAAAGCCGAGGAGATCTACGCCTGGGTGCGCAATCACACGGTGGACGAGATTCGTGATCTCGCCACCGCGTTCCGGATTCCGAACGCGCCGGTGGCCAATGGCGCCAACATCGCCGATCTGGACCACTTCCAGCAGCGCGGGTCATTCGTAGCCAACCCACGCGACGGCTTCCGCCAACCCGGCCCTCCTTATCGGATGCAGCCCGCACTGCTTCGTCCGCCGCAGCCGGCGCCGCGGCTCGGTGAGCACACCGCGCAATACCGTCAGTCCCCGTCGCCGGCGCGGCGGCCAACACCGAACGGTAGAGCGGATAGCCTGCCATTCACGGGCTTACGTGTGCTGGACATGACCACTTTCTGGGCGGGGCCTAGTTGCACGCATTTCCTCGCCGTGCTCGGTGCCGAGGTGATCCACATCGAATCGACCCGCAGACCAGACGGCACCCGGCTCATCGCCGGTGTGCCGGTCACCGAAGACCGGTGGTGGGAGAAGTCGCCGATCTATTCGGCTCTCAACACCAACAAGAAGGGGCTGACCCTCGATCTGCAAACT
>DATIOT010000082.1:0-2758 GCA_035472875.1 Mycobacterium sp. | reverse complement strand
GGCAGCTTCGAGTCGTCGTCGCTGGCCGGGCCAAAACGGCTGACGATCTGCCCGGGAACCCCGACGACCACAGCGCTCGATGGGACCTCCCTGACCACGACGGCATTGGCGCCGATCCGGCTGTCGTCGCCGATTTTGACTGCGCCCAGGACCTTGGCTCCGGCGCCGATGATCACGCGGTCACCGACGGTGGGGTGACGTTTTCCGGCATCTGAGCCGGTGCCACCGAGGGTGACGCCATGGAAGATGGTGACGTCGTCGCCCACCTCCGCGGTCTCGCCGATTACCACACCGGTCGCATGGTCGATGAATAGGCCAGCACCGAGGACCGCGCCCGGGTGGATCTCGACCCCCGTCAGGATGCGGGTCAGTTCCGCGAACGCGCGCCCGGCGAGCCTGGCGCGACGGTTCCATAGCCAGTGGCTGATCCGGTGGCCCCACACCGCGTGCACGCCCGGGTAGCAGAAAATGACCTCCAACACGGTGGGCCTCGCCGGATCGCGCTCCCTGGCTGCCCGGATGTCGCGCCGTATGGCTGCCAGCATGGCTAGTCGGCCAAGTCGGCGAACAGCACGGTGCTCAGGTACCGCTCGCCGAAGTCGGGTAGCACGACGACGATCAGCTTTCCGGCGTTCTCCGCACGGCGGGCCACCTCCAGGGCGGCCCACACGGCTGCGCCCGAGGAGATGCCCACCAGCAGTCCCTCTTCGGTGGCGAGTCGCCGCGCAAGGTTGAGCGCGTCTTCGTTTTCGACGGTGATGACTTCGTCGACCAGGCCCAGGTCCAGCACTGCCGGGACGAACCCGGCGCCGATGCCCTGGATCGGGTGCGGTCCCTTCTGACCGCCCGACAGCACCGGTGACGCGGCCGGCTCTACGGCGATGAACTGCGCCGATGGCCTGCGTTCCTTGATGATCTGGGCGACTCCGGTGATGGTGCCGCCGGTACCGATCCCGGACACGAAAATGTCGACCTTGCCGTCGGTGTCCTTCCACACCTCCTCCGCGGTCGTGACGGCGTGGACTGCTGGGTTCGCCGGGTTTTCGAATTGCTGCGGTATGAAATACCGGTCGTCGGTTTTGGCCAGCTCCTCGGCCTTGGCGATGGCGCCCGGCATGCCATCCGCGCCGGGAGTGAGGACGAGCTCGGCACCATAGGCACGCAACAACATCCGTCGCTCGATGCTCATGGTGTCCGGCATGGTCAACACGCACTTGTAGCCGCGTGCGGCGGCCACCATCGCCAGTGCGATGCCGGTGTTCCCACTGGTCGGCTCGAGGATGATCGTGTCGGGCTTGATCAGGCCCGCCTTCTCGGCCGCGTCGATCATGGCGACCCCGATCCGGTCCTTCACGCTGCCCGCCGGGTTGAAGGATTCCAGCTTGGCGACGACATCGGCGACGGCGCCGTCGGTGACCCGGCGCAGCCGGACCAGCGGCGTGTTTCCGATCAGTTGTGTGATGTTCTCAGCGATGCTCATGTGCCTTCTCCATCATGTCAGTCCGACAGTGGCCATCCCAGCTGATGTCGAACTGGATCGCAACGTCGGCGGGCATGGTTAGGGCGACCGGCGTGAAGCGCTGCGGTGCGCCCTCGAGCGCCACCCCGGTCAGCACCCGCCCGGTGAGGGTGTGCGGTGTCGTAGCGGTCAGTGTCGTCGCCGACGTGCCCGGTGCCGGGCGCAGGTAGAAGTCCGTACCGGGCTGGACTACTCCATCGATGGCGAAGCCGTCGGCGTCAAGCAACGCGTGACCGTCGGCGGCGTTGAGCGTCAATGGGATTCGGACCTGGAATGGGCCAACGAGTCCGGATCCGGCGGTGGCCTGGGCATCGACGAGTCCGGGTTCTTCGATTTCGTGGCGGGCTTGCAGCGCTCCGGCCAGTAGGTAGTTGTAAAGGTGCACGACGCGGTCGGCGTTGCGGTAGTGGCGGGTGCCGGTGAGCCAGAAGCCGACGTGGCCGATCGTGGGCGTGCCGGTTTCCGCTTTGGCGATCAGCCGGTAGTAGCGGTAGCCGCGCCCGCAGTGGCCGTGGCCGCTGATCGACAGCGTGCTGCCCACACCCAGGGCGCGTTCATAGCGCCGGCCCAGGGCTGGGTTCGTGGTCAGATGGGAGGCCGAAACGTCATGCCAGTCGATGCCATCGGCTGACTTTTGCAGTCGTAGGGTGACGGGGGTGTCGCAGGAGATCCAGACCGAGTAGCCGCCGAGTTGAGGCTGCCCGTCGAATTCAAAGGTGATCACCGACCCGGGTCCGCGGCGTCGGGTGACGGGGACATTGAGCGGTTCGGTGTTGAGGGCCAGACCGTTGGTGAAGTACCAGATCGCAGCCTGGGTTGCGGCGATCGCTTCGTGTTCGCTGATGTTGCCCGACCCCAGCGGGTAGCCGGCCTGGCGCATTCGTCGGCTCAGTTCGCCAGTCGAGCTCATCGGGAACGAGTGGCGCAGGATCCAGTCCACCTGGGCTTCGCAGGCGCGGGTGCGCAGGTGGGGCAGTGCCGACCAGGTCCCCAAGCGGTAGCGCGAAGGCAGGTGCGGGGCGATGCCGGTGAAATCCAGCGAGTAGGCCTGCAAGTTGGGATGGAGCCGGATCAAGTCGGTGCGTGCCGAGCTGCCGTCGGTGAACACGATCCGGTCGACGGTGTGCGAGTACGTACCGCCGCGGTAACGCGTCATATGAGGTAGTTCCGTGGCCGGCCGAACCAGGATCCGTCGGCGAGTAGCCACCTGTGCCAGGGCACGGTCGCGTATGGACAACA
>DATIOT010000081.1:0-2625 GCA_035472875.1 Mycobacterium sp. | reverse complement strand
GCATGATCTGCTCACTGGAGCGGACCAATGACGAGATGGCCAGGCCGAGGAGGGCCGAGGCGACACACGTCGCGGCAACCGTGGTGAACAACTCGACGGTGGCCCCTATGGTGCTATGGCCCAGCAGCACGGCGCCACGGGTCGGCGCGCCTTTGCCGACGACCACGATCATGGTTGTGATCGCCGCTTGCAGGATGGCGAACCCGCAGTACACCGCGGTCTTGGCCAGCAGGTAGGCGGAGGTCGACAATCCGACCGCTTGTTCGCGCTGGAAAATGGCCCGTTCGCCGACCAGGTCGCGGATCGTCAGCGCGGTGCCCATGAAGGCCGCGGCGGGCAGCAGCAGGCTCAGTATCTGGGCGGATTCGTCGAGTGTGCCGGTGTGCGGGTCGGCAATGTGGAACCCGGTAGTGCCGGGAACGGTCAGTGACAGGGCGCCCAGGACGAACGGCAACAACGCCAGGAACACGAAATAGGCGCGGTCGGAGACCACCAGCCGGACCTGACGGCGGGCGATCGTCGAGATTTGGCGCCGCACGCTGGTGTGCACCGGTTCGCCCAGGTCGCCCGGCTCATCGGCCTTGGCGGCCGCGAGTTTCTGGGATCGCTTCTGGGCCTCGCGCTGGGCCAGAAAGCGACGGTTGGCTTCTTCGGGATCGGCGCCCACTTTGGTGAAGATTTTGGCCCAGTTGGTGGTGCCCATCGCGTCACCGATCTGGTCGGGCGGGCCGCAGTAGGCCGTCTTGCCGCCCGGTGCCACCAACAACAGCTGGTCACAGACATCGAGGTAGGACAACATGTGCGTCACCACGATCACCACGCGACCGGCGTCGGCCAGTTGGCGCAACATCGTCATGACTTGGTGGTCCAGCGCCGGGTCCAGACCCGACGTCGGCTCGTCGAGGATCAACAGCGACGGCCCGGTGAGCAGTTCCAGGGCCACCGAAGCACGCTTGCGCTGTCCGCCGGAGAGCTTGTCGACCCGGGTGTCGGCGTGCTTGGTCAGGTCGAGTTCCTCGAGTACCTGGGCGACGACCTTGGCACGGTCGGCTTTGCTGGTGTCCGGGGGCAGTCGTAGTTCGGCGGCGTAGCCCAGCGCCTGGTTCACCGTGAGCTGGCGGTGCACCACGTCGTCTTGCGGGACCATGCCGATCCGGCTGCGCAGCGACGCGTACTCGGCATGGATGTTGTGGCCCTCGAAGGTGACCGCGCCGGAGCTCGGGGTGGTATAGCCGGCGATCACCCTGGCGAGGGTGCTCTTTCCGGCACCCGACCCACCGATCACCGCGGTCAGCGTCCCAGGACGTGCCGTCAGCGAGATGTTGTCCAGCAATTGTTTGCCGTTGTCGACGACGTACTTTACGTCGCGCACCTCCAGCCCGCCGGTGCGCGTCGCGGCGTCACTGCGTTTGATCAGCGTGCCATCGTGAAACACCAGGTCGACGTTGCCGATGGTGACCACGTCGTCGTCGGTCAAGATCGCCGAACCGACCCTGGTGCCATTGACGAACGTTCCATTGATGCTGTTGTCCCGGATCGCGGTGCCGAGCGGCGTGGGCACCAACGTCGCGTGCTGACGCGAGGCCAAGACGTCGAAGACGACGATGTCGTTGTCGGCGGCACGACCGATTGTCATAGTGGCGCCGCTCTTGCTCGCGGTCGTCGACGAGCGCCCGGCGAAGAACTTCACGAATCTCGTCGCGAGGTTCGAGACGTCGGCCGTCTTGGCGTCGATCACCGTGAACTCGGCGGGTGGGGTCGAATCCGGCCGCGCCGGCGACCCCGTGTTGCTGCCGGCGGGTGACGTCGCATGCGACCTGGCATCGACCACGGTCAGCTCTTCGGGTTGCGTTCCTCGCGGCGGCATGGCTGGGGGCGGTACCCGTGGCGGCGGCGCGTGGCGCTGCTGCGAAACGGGAGGCCTCGGCCGAGGTGGCTGCTGCGGCGCCTGCCGCGGCGGCGGTTTGGGCGGCATTCGGGGCGGCGGCGCGAGGTTGGCACCGCCCCGAGCAGGGTTCCCAGTCATGCCACGCGACGGCGAAGGCGGCTGCGTGGGATTCGTCTGCTCTGGAATCGCGGACCAGACAAGAGTGGGAGGCCCGGAATCCGGCGTCGACCTTGTCTGGGGAGGTCGGCTCGTCTGCCCCTGCTGGGGACCGATCGCGAAGGTCAGCCGCGGCCCCTGCGGATTCCCGACGTTGATGCTCTGGCCGTCGTGGATGTCGATGACCGGCATCCGGTAGCCGTTGACGTAGGTCCCGTTCAACGAGCCGTTGTCGATTGCCAGCCACCGGCCTTGATCGAAGCGCAGTATCAGATGCGCGCGGGATATCCGCGGGTCCGCGATGCGCAAGTCGGCGTGCAGGTCGCGTCCGACGACCACCTCATGGCCGGCAGCGAAGGAACGTGGGGACCCGTCGTGCCGAATTGTCAGCACGGGCGGGGAGGGTCGACTCACTACTCAAGTATCGGTCCGCGGCGTGAGTGGGCTCCATGGGACTCGCCTGTGATTTCGCTTTATTTCGATTTGGCCGCTCATAGCTGTTTCATAGCCTCCATCGGCCCAACGCCTATGCGTATCCGGCATCATTCGGAAGCGTGAGGGGTGCAAAGGGGATGCGCCCG
>DATIOT010000080.1:0-4995 GCA_035472875.1 Mycobacterium sp. | reverse complement strand
TCTGGGAGGTGCGCACCGGTGCCTCGCTGAGTACCCGCAGCGCCACCACGTCGGCGGGCGCGAACTCGATGACCGCGCCGGTCTTTGTCTGCACCCGCACCACCGGATCGACCGCCAGCAGGTGTCCTACCGCATCGGTCAGCGGCGGGACCGATCCGGCGGGACGCCGGTAGCGAGCAGTGACCCGCGTTCCCAGGTCCGGCCACGAGACCATCAGTTACCGAACGGGTCCGGCCCCTCGCCCGGCAACCACGAGAGTCCGGGAACGCCCCAGCCGTGTGACTTCACGGCCCGTTTCGCGGCGCGGGCGTGGCGACCAATCAGGCGGTCGAGGTACAGAAATCCATCCAGGTGCCCCGTTTCGTGCTGCAGCATTCGCGCGAATAGGCCGGTGCCCTCTACAGCGACCGGACTGCCGTCCGCGTCGAGCCCGGTGACCCGTGCCCACTTGGCACGCCCGGTGGGGAACGACTCGCCGGGAACTGACAGACAACCCTCGTCGTCGTCACCCAGGTCGGGCATGGTCTCGGGTATTTCGGAGGTTTCCAAGACCGGGTTGATGACCACACCACGGCGGCGGTCAGTCATTCCGCGGTCCTCGGCGCAGTCGTAGACAAACAGCCGCAGTCCGTGCCCGATCTGGTTGGCGGCCAGGCCCACCCCGTGGGCGGCGTCCATGGTGTCGTACATGGTGGAGATCAACTCAGCCAGATCCGCCGGTAGCGAACCATCGGCGCCGACCGTGACCGGCGTTGTCGGGGTGCGCAAGACCGGATCTCCGACAATGCGAATGGGTACGACTGCCATGGTCGGCTAGCTTAAGCCTGGCGACCCTGGAACTTCCGAGCGCGCCGCAAAGCGTCGTGAGGTCGGGGCACCTCGGCCTTCCGCAAAAGGCGGCGGTCCGGTGCGGGCAACTCTTGGTGAATCAGCCGACTCGCGGGTCTGGATTACGGCTTGAGGGTTCGCGGCATGGTTGAATATTCGCCGAAACATGCCCCGATGTAAGTCAAGTCATGCGAACAATTTGAGAATCGCCGGAAGGGTCCAGGGGAAGCGATATGGACAGCGCTATGGCGCGGGCAAATCGATCGGGGGACGACTCTGAAATCACCGATGGGCTCACGCGCCGCGAACACGACATCCTGGCATTCGAACGTCAGTGGTGGAAATTTGCCGGTGTCAAGGAAGAAGCGATCAAAGAGTTGTTCTCGATGTCGGCGACGCGCTACTACCAGGTACTCAACGCGCTAGTCGATCGGCCCGAGGCGCTGGCCGCAGACCCGATGCTGGTGAAGCGATTGCGACGGCTGCGCGCCAGCCGTCAGAAGGCCCGCGCAGCGCGACGCCTCGGCTTCGAGGTGACCTGACAACGGAAGTGCCTTTGCAGGTTCTGGCAATTTCCTGGCTACAGTGGGCTCGATGAAAGAGCGCGTCCCCGACTCTACGGGGCTTCCCCTACGGGCCATGGTGATGGTGCTGCTGTTCCTCGGCGTCATTTTCGTGCTGTTGGGATGGCAGGCCCTGGGTTCTTCGGGGAACTCCGATGATGAGTCGGCGTCGCCGGTTTCCAGTGTGACCAGCGCCACCTCTACGTCGGCCTCGACAAGCGGTAAGCCCCCGGCGAACCAGGCCGAGGTGCGCGTTTACAACATCTCTTCGAAAGAGGGCGTCGCCGCGCACACCAAGGACCAGCTCACGGCCGCCGGTTTCAAGGTCACCGACGTCGGGAACCTGTCGTTGGCCGACGTCCCAGCCACCACGGTGTACTACACCGATGCTGACGATGAGCACGCCACCGCGGATGCGGTGGGACAGAAGCTCGGCGCACCCGTCCAACCGCGGATCCCCGCACTCACCAACCAGCCGCCCGGCGTCATCGTCTTGGTGACTGGCTGACTCTGATACCTGCGCCAGTGTGGCGTTTCGGTGTGCTCCTATTTGGGGGTTACCGGGCTAGGCTCTCGCTATGCCTAAGCTCGCCGGTTACCGCAATGTCGCTGCCGCCGCCACATCCGCAGTATCCCTATTTTGTCTGGCCACTTTTGTCGCGCTGATAAGCGCGTGCTCGTCACCCCAACACGCGTGGACAACCCCGGGTACCACCCCGCCGGTCTGGACCGGATCGCCCGCGCCGTCGGGAGCCTCGGGCACCGAGGGCGAGCGGACCGCGCCGCAAAGCGTGACCACCCATCTGAAGGCGCCCGACGGCACCCAGATCGCGACCGCGAAATTCGACTTCAACAACGGCTATGCCACCATCACGATCGCGACCACCGGCGTCGGTCAGCTCTCGCCCGGCTTCCACGGGGTACACATCCACAAAGTGGGCAAGTGTGAGCCCAACTCGGTTGCCCCCACCGGTGGCGCGCCCGGCGACTTTTTGTCCGCCGGCGGGCATTTGCAAGTACCCGGGCACGCTGCCGAGCCGGCCAGTGGTGACCTGACATCGCTGGGGGTTCGCAAAGACGGTGCCGGGATGCTGGTAACCACCACGGACGCCTTCACCTTGGACGACCTGACAACGGGCGAGAAGACCGCGATCATCATTCACGCCGGTGCCGATAATTTCGGCAACATCCCGGCGGATCGTTACACCCAGAAAAACGGCACACCGGGTCCCGACGCGACGACGATGAGCACCGGTGACGCCGGCAAGCGGGTGGCGTGCGGTGTCATCGGTGCCGGCTAACAGGGCCAGCGCTCGTATTGATTTCGCCCGCTCACCGCGGCCAACTATCGGCGTGGAGTGGGAGTTCGCGCTCGTCGACGCGCAGACCCGCGACCTGAGCAACGAAGCCACCGCCGTCATCGCTGAGATCGGCGAAAACCTGCGCGTGCACAAGGAATTGCTGCGCAACACCGTCGAGGTGGTCAGCGGCATCTGTGATTGCACCGGGCAGGCGATGGAGGATCTACGCGAAACCTTGGGTCCGGTCCGCCAGATCGTCCGGGACCGCGGCATGGAGCTGTTCTGCGCAGGCACCCACCCGTTCGCGCGCTGGTCCACCCAGAAGCTCACCGACGCTCCCCGCTATGCCGAGCTGATCAAGCGCACCCAGTGGTGGGGCCGGCAGATGCTGATCTGGGGCGTGCATGTGCACGTCGGGATCTCCTCGGCCAACAAAGTCATGCCGATCATGTCGTCGCTCCTTGACCACTACCCGCATCTGTTGGCGCTGTCGGCATCGTCACCGTGGTGGGGCGGCGAGGACACTGGATACGCCAGCAATCGGGCGATGATGTTTCAGCAGTTGCCCACCGCCGGGCTGCCGTTCCAGTTCCAGACCTGGGCGGAGTTCGAAGGTTTCGTGTATGACCAGAAGAAGACCGGCATCATCGACCATATGGACGAAATCCGTTGGGATATAAGGCCTTCGCCACACCTTGGCACCCTCGAGGTGCGGATCTGCGACGGCGTGTCCAACCTGCGTGAGCTGGGCGCGCTGGTCGCACTGACGCACTGTCTGGTTGTCGACCTGGACCGCCGGCTGGATGCCGGCGAGACGCTGCCCACCATGCCGCCCTGGCATGTCCAGGAGAACAAGTGGCGCGCCGCCCGCTACGGCCTGGACGCAGTGATCATCTTGGACGCCGACAGCAACGAGCGTTTGGTCACTGAGGATCTTGTCGATGTGTTGACCCGGCTGGAGCCGGTCGCGAAGTCACTCCACTGCGTCGACGAACTGGCCGCAGTGGCCGACATATGGCGAGCGGGCGCCTCATACCAGCGGCAGCGCCGGGTGGCCGAAGAACACGACGGCGACCTGCGCTCGGTGGTCGATGCACTCGTTGGTGAGTTGGAAATCTAGGTTTGACTCATGGTGGATCTCGAACCTTTTGAACTGGCCATGTTCCCGCTCGAGTCGGCGTTGTTGCCGAACCAAGATCTGCCCTTGCGGATTTTCGAGCCCCGCTACGTCGCGCTGGTGCGGCACTGCGTGGACAGTGGCGACCCCTTCGGTGTGGTGCTCATCTCCCGCGGACGCGAGGTCGGTGGCGGTGATACGCGTTGTGATATTGGCGTCCTGTCCAGGATCACCGAATGCGTCGATCACGGCTCGGACCGATACTCACTGCGCTGCCGGACCGGGGAGCGGATTCGGGTGTGCGAATGGCTGCCCGACGATCCCTACCCGCGGGCGACCGTAAGGTTCTGGCCCGATGAGCGGGGGGATCCGGTGACCCACGCCCAGCTCCTCGCTGTCGAAGACCGGGTGATGGCCTTGTTCGAGCGAATCGCCGAAGCGCGCGGTGCTCAGCTGCCAGATCGCGACGTGCTACTGGGCTACGACGAAGCCGGCGCAGACGATGCCGGGCAGCGTCTGTTCGCACTGGCGTCTCGGGTTCCGATCGGCACGGCCGACCGCTACACGGTGCTGTCGGCGCCGTCGGCTGCCGGTCGAGTGGCCGCACTCAGCGAGGCCGTGGACGCGGTTGCCGAGATGGTGGAGTTCCAACTATCAAAATGAGCACCGATGTGACTGTCGATATCAACGAGGGCGTGGCGGTGCTCACGCTCAATCGCCCCGAGCATCTCAACGCCTATACCGCCGACATGGGCATGCTATTGGGCCGGGCATACCAGGACTGCGACGATGATGACGACGTCCGCGCCATCGTGGTGACCGGGGCGGGCCGCGCCTTCTGCGCAGGGGCGGATTTCTCAGGCACCGTATCGCCGTTCGACGCTCCGGCCGACGACGGCACGTTCTCGGCATCGCCGATCAACCCGGCAGCTTTCGAATTGCGCAAACCGGTGATCGCCGCACTCAACGGCCACGCCATTGGAATCGGCCTGACGATCGCGCTGCAGGCCGACATCCGCATCGTCGCCAGCGACGCCAAATACGGTGTGGTGCAAGTTCGCCGCGGAGTGATACCTGACTGCATGTCGCACTGGACATTGGCGCAAAAACATCCACATGCCGAGTCGGGCCGACCCGTGCTGTTGTTCCATGGTGGTAAAGTGGTGCGCGAGCACCCCCGACGAGT
>DATIOT010000079.1:0-4402 GCA_035472875.1 Mycobacterium sp. | reverse complement strand
GCCGCCGATTCGGTTTGCGGATCGGGGCCAGGGGCCGGTCCGCGGGATAGCCGACGCCGAGCATGAAGGCCACCAGGTGGTCGTCGGGAACACCCAGGATGGCGCGCGCTTTCTCCTGATCTCCCACGGACGAATGGCCGGTGCCGAGCCCCAGGTCAGTGGCCGCGATCATCATCGCCATCGTCGCCTGACCCACGTCGTAGTTGTCAGTCACCAGCCTGCGATCGTCCGGTGGCACGGGCACAACCAAGACAATCGCGGCCGGAGCCCCGGCGATATGACCGGCGCCGCGCCAGACCGTGGAGAGCTCCTTCAGCTGAGTTGGGTCGGTGACGACTACAAAGTCCCACGGCTGGCGGTTTTTCGCAGACGGCGCCCGCCAGCCGGCCTCGGCGATCCGGTTCAGATCGGCTTCTGCTATCGGCTCTGGCGTGTACTCCCGTACATTCCGCCGAGCACAGATCGCGTCCCAGGTTTCCATCTCGTTCCTCTCTTGTCTGCGCCCGTTTTCGCCGCCGCGAATGATGCTGTGTTTTGCCCTTTCTCAGGTTAGCCACACGGGATTCGTCAACGCGACCATCGCGCCGAGCCGGCCCTGCCCCGCCTCTCGTACCTCCAGTCGCGCAAAGCGCGCCGACGCGGCGTTGAGCTCCCATCGCAACCGGGCCCGCGCTGACCGCACAGTCGCCCGTCCCGCACAGCCCGCCGTGGTGATCAGCGCGGCTTTGGTGCCAGGAGCTCCGCTGATCACGGCGGTGACCGTCACCGCCGTCTCAGCCGGCACCCGCAGTGTCTGCCCGGGACCGGCCACGTCGGGGGCGCCGCCGCTTGGGCAGGACGCGGTCAGCTCCAGGGCGACATCGGATGATCGGACGATGTACGAGCGGCCGCAGCGCAGCCCGTCGACAATCGCGGGTATCGACAGGTCATCGGCGTGCACGGCCGTCTGCGGCGAGCCGACCAGCTGGTGTTTGCCGTGGGAGTCACTGCCGCCGACCGCCACCACGCGCCGGCCCTGCCGCAGTAGCCGTTGCCAAATGCGAAGGGAGAGTTCATCATCGAGGTTCCACGGGCCGTTCCACACCTCGAGCGCGTCCACGTCGGCAAAACCGAACTCCCACGCCGAACCCGGCAGCGGCACGGCGGGATGCGCGGCGACCACCAAGCCGCCGGCTTGCCGGACTTCGGCGGCGAAGCGCGGGAACACCCCGTCGCGCGGCCCATATCGCCAGTCGACCCAGGCGTGTGCTGACAGGCCGACAGCAAGCCAGTGTCCGTGCCGGGTGGTGACCTCCTCGCCGGGAATCACCAACAGCGATCCGGTGTCGCATACCGGCCACACCCGGTTGGCTGCGTTGGTGTTGTGCTCGGTGGAGACGATGAAGTCCAGCCCGCCGGCGTGCGCCGCCGACACCAGTTCACCTGGATGGCGCTCGCCATCGGAGTGAACGGTGTGCAGATGCAGGTCCCCGCGGTACCAGCGCGCATCGCCGATCGATGCGGGCGGGAGTGCCGGCACCGGAGCGCCTTGCGCGGCGGGCTGTTCGCCTGCCCTACCACCGAAGGCGGCCTGCCCGCGTTCCATGATGACCCGCACCCGCCAGGCCATCCCCCAAGGACTCACGACCACCGGGCCCAGCGCCACGGCCCATATACCCGGCTCGATAGGGCCTGCCAAATAGCCCGGCGTGGCATAGGTGCTGCAGATCACGAAGCCGTCGCGGGCTCCGCCTGACCAGCCCCGGAACCCGGCGGCATTACCCAAGTCGTAGCCGGGCGGGCCAAAGACGCCCAAGTCCAACACGTTTCGGGCCAGCCCGCCCACGGCGAAGTCCTCATGAGAGGCGGCAACCCGGATTTGCTGCACGCCCGCCGGCACTTCGAACGGCAGGTAAGCCCACCGGTAGATGCCAAACCCGAACCGCCCTGAAAACGCTACCTCGATCACCTCGCCGTTGCGCAGCTCGGTGACGGCGCCGGGCGCGACCATCGAGGTGCTCATGGCCTTCCTCCCCTATCGGTACAGCCCAGAGCATCCGGCACAAAGGAGTAACCACCCGTTACATCGACACCAACACCTGCCGTCGGGCCGCTGATGAGTCTGTGGCGGCCGGGTCTGACAAATCCACGGGAACCGGCCACGTCGTCGGAGCCACGTTCTAGGGTGGCGCTCGATGGCGCTTCACCTTCACCGTGCCGAACGGACCGACCTGCTTGCCGACGCCCTCGGCGCCCTGCTGGCCGACCCGCTGCCCGACCCGTTCGCCGAGGAGTTGGTGCTGGTGCCGGCGCGCGGAGTGGAGCGGTGGCTGAGCCAGCGGCTCTCGCATGTGCTGGGTCGTGGGCGCGACAGCGATGACGGCGTGTGCGCGGGTGTGTCCTTCCGCAGTCCCGGCTCGCTCATCGCCGAGATCACCGGCACCTCCGACGATGATCCATGGTCGCCGGATGTGATGACGTGGCCGCTGCTGCAGGTGATCGATGCCAACCTCGACGAGCCGTGGTGCCACACGTTGGCAACGCATTTGGGCCACTTCGACACCGATGCGTCGCAGACCGAGTTGCGCCGCGGCCGGCGCTATTCGGTCGCCAGCCGGCTCGCCAGGCTGTTTGCGTCCTATGCCCGGCAGCGTCCTCATCTGCTGGTCGACTGGCTGAACGGCATCTTCGGTGATCTCGATGCGGACCTCGCCTGGCAGCCCGAGCTGTGGCGAGCGCTGGTGGCGACCGTCCCCGCCGATCCCCCACACTTCCGCCACGAGAAGACCATCGCTCGGCTGCGCGAAGGACCGACCGGCCTGCCGTCACGGCTGTCGCTGTTCGGTCATACCCGCCTGGCATGCACCGAGGTGCAACTGCTGGAGGCGCTGGCCTGCCACCACGATCTGCACTTGTGGCTGCCGCACCCCAGCGACGACCTCTGGCAGGCGCTTACCGGCCTGCACGGCGCGGTGCCGCGACGTGAAGACACCAGCCGGCATGCCGCCAAACATCCGTTGCTCGAGACGCTGGGCCGCGACCTGCGCGAGCTACAGCGTGCGTTACCCGCAAACCCGGCATTCGACGAATTCCTCAGTGGAACAACCAAACCCAACACATTGCTGGGCTGGTTGCAGGGCGACATCGCCGCCAATGCGGTGCGGCCAGACAACCGGACGCTCACCGACAGCGATCGGTCGGTGCAGGTCCACGCCTGTCACGGCCCATCTCGGCAGATCGATGTGCTGCGCGAGGTGCTGCTCGGCCTACTTTCCGACGACTCGACGCTGGAACCACGCGACATTGTGGTGATGTGTCCCGACATCGAGACCTACGCCCCGCTCATCGTCGCCGGCTTTGGTCTCGGCGACATAGCCGGTGGGGCCCATCCTGCGCATCGGCTCCGGGTCAGGCTCGCCGACCGCGCGCTCACCCAGACCAACCCGCTGCTCGGCGTCGCTGCGGAAATCCTCGCCCTTGCGGGAACCCGCGCCACCGCGAGCCAGGTCCTCAGCCTCGCGCAATCCGCGCCGGTACGTGCCAGGTTCGGGTTCACCGATGACGACCTCGACACAATCACCGCCTGGGTGGGCGAATCGAATATCCGCTGGGGCTTCGACTCGCAGTACCGCCGGCCGTACGGCCTGGACAAAATCGTGCACAACACATGGAGATTCGGGCTCGACCGCATCTTGACCGGCGTGGCGATGTCCGACGACTCGCGCGCGTGGCTGGGCACGGCGCTGCCCCTCGACGACGTCGGCAGCAACCGGGTGGAGCTAGCCGGACGGTTCACCGAATTCGTCGAGCGGCTTCGTCGCGTCATCGAAAGAATCAGCGGTACAATGCCGTTGGCGCAGTGGCTCGATGCGCTGGCCGCCGGGATCGGACTGCTGACCACCTCCGAAGATGCCTGGCAGCAGGCGCAATTGCAACGGGAGTTCGCCGGCGTCCTGCATCAGGCCGGTCCACGCGCTTCGACGCTGTTGCAGCTGTCGGACGTGCGCGCACTGCTTGCCAATCACCTGGCCGGACGCCCGACGCGAGCCAACTTTCGCACCGGCACTCTGACCGTGTGCACGATGGTCCCGATGCGATCGGTGCCGCACCGGGTGGTGTGCCTGGTCGGGCTGGACGACGGCGTGTTCCCGCGGCTCGATATCGCCGACGGAGACGACGCGCTGGCCCGGATCCCCGTGACCGGAGAGCGTGATATCCGTTCGGAGGACCGGCAATTGCTGCTCGATGCAATCGGCGCGGCTACCGAGACCCTGGTGATCACCTATACCGGCGCCGACGAGCACACCGGTCGCCCACGTCCGCCCGCGGTGCCGTTGGCCGAGTTGCTCGACGCGCTGGACCGGACGACGGGATCGGCGGTGCGCGATCGAATCGTCACCAGACATCCGTTGCAGCCCTTCGA